>CAIQXR010000270.1 GCA_903875815.1 uncultured Actinomycetes bacterium | reverse complement strand
TGCTCTGACCACATGACGGAGTACATCGCCAATTCCGATGAAGTCGGACGACGACCGAGAATCTCTTTGATGCGGGCATACTCTTCATCGCGCAGTCCGAGCTCTTTATAGGGCTGAGTCGCGTTGGGATTTGCTTGCGCTGCGGAAACGGTATCGAGAGACATTATCGGCTCACCATCTCTGTAAGAATCGAAGTGAAGAATTTAAGGCCATCATCGCTCGGACCAGTAAGAGTTTCGATTGCTTGTTCGGGGTGCGGCATAACGCCCACAACATTGCCACGCTTGTTAGAAATACCAGCGATGTTATTGCGCGAGCCATTGGGATTCTTGCCTGAATAACGAAGAACGATTCGTCCCTCATCTTCGAGTTCTTTCAACGTCTCATCACTCGCTTGGAAAGATCCTTCACCATTTTTAATAGGAATGATGATCTCATCACCCTTGTTATAACCACGAGTCCATGGAGTGGAATTATTTTCAACAACAACGCTCTGATCATCACAGATAAAGTGGAGATCGGAATTGCGGGTGAGTGCGCCAGGCAGGAGATGAGATTCGCAGAGAATCTGGAAGCCATTGCAAATTCCGAGAACGGGGAAGCCGTGTTCGGCCGCGAGAATGATCGATTCCATAATCGGTGAGAAGCGGCTAATGGCACCGCATCGCAAGTAATCACCGTAGGAAAATCCACCGGGTAAGACGACTGCTTGAACTTCCTTTAAATCATTATTGCCGTGAAAAAGTGAGACCGGTGTGCCACCGGCAAGTTCGATGGCGCGCAGCGCGGAGAGATCATCGAGGCTGCCGGGAAATGTAACGACGCCAATACGCATTACTTCTCGACCTTTACAACAAACGTTTCGATAACTGGGTTAGAGAGCAACTTCTCTGCTGCCTCTTCGACTTCGGCCAATTGCGCTGCTGTGGGCTCGCCCGCAACAGTGATTTCAAAGCGCTTTCCTTGGCGCACGCTCTGCGCAAAGTTAAAACCTAGGCGCGGTAGCGCTGAGGCAACTGCTTGACCTTGCGGATCGAGAATCTCGGGCTTCAACATAACTTCAACGACGATAGTTGCCATTTTCTAGATCTCTCTTCCGGTCAGTAATTGGTAAGCCGATGAATAACGCTCTTGAGTTTTTGCCACTACATCTGCAGGTAATTCAGGTGGAGTGGAATTGCGGTCCCATCCGGATTGAAGGAGCCAATCGCGGACAAATTGCTTATCAAATGAGGGTTGGACTCCGCCTGGCTGCCAAGCTGCGGCATCCCAGAATCGTGAAGAGTCAGGGGTGAGGGCTTCATCGCCGAGACAAATATTACCTTCTCCATCCAGACCAAATTCGAACTTAGTATCGGCAAGAATAATTCCGCGCGTGGCGGCATAGTCGTGGGCCGCAGAATAGAGCGCAATAGTGAGATCGCGAAGTGCGTTCGCTAAATCGACGCCCAAAATCTCAGTGGCTTGATCAAAAGTGATGTTCTCATCATGTTCGCCATCCTCTGCTTTTGTCGCTGGTGTAAAGATGGGCTCTGGCAACTTGGAGCCATCAAGTAGTCCAGCAGGGAGTGGAATTCCACAGACGCTCTGGCGCTTCTGGTATTCCGACCAACCCGAACCAGTGAGATAGCCGCGAGCAACACATTCGACCGGAAACATCTGAAGTGGCTTCACAATGACTGCGCGACCATCGACAATCGATGGAACATCGGTGGTGAGAATATGGTGCGGAACAATCGATTCCAACTTGTCGAACCAAAAATTAGAGAGTTGGGTAAGCAACTCGCCTTTCCGTGGAATTGGTGTGGGGAGAACATAATCAAAAGCTGAAATGCGATCGGAGGCGACGATGAGAAGCTCGCCCACTTCGTTGGTGTAAAGATCGCGGACTTTTCCACTGCGGATATGAGCCCACTCAGGGATCTCAATAAAAGTGCGTGACATGATCCCGCCTACCGAATAGCGCCGGGGCGATACTTCGCCGCAGCTGGGTGCGCGGAAGAGATCGCGTCAATGCGACCAACAACTCGCTGCGTTTGTGCATGTGCATCGCCGGTAAATTCCAGTGGCGAGGAGATCAAAGCTAAGAGCGCTGCTTTATCGAGTGGAATTCGATCATCGGCAGCAAGCGCGTCAATCATCGTATTGGGCTGACCTTCACGAATGCCCAGGGCCGCCTTAACAGCATGCTCCTTAATGGTTTCGTGCGCCACTTCGCGGCCAACGCCGGCTTTCACCGATGCCATCAAAATTTTGGTGGTGGAGAGAAATGGCAGGTAACGAGTGAGTTCAGCTGAGATCACTTCGGGGAATGCGCCAAATTCACTTAAAACGGTGAGGAATGTTTCGATCAAACCATCGAAGGCGTAGAAAGCATCTGGGATAGCAACGCGGCGAACCACACTGCAAGAGACATCGCCCTCGTTCCATTGATCGCCAGAGAGTTCGCCGACCATCGATGCGTAACCGCGTAAGACAACCGCTAACCCATTGACGCGTTCGCACGAGCGAGTATTCATCTTATGTGGCATCGCTGATGATCCGACCTGGCCAGCTTTAAATCCTTCAGTGACGAGTTCGGCACCGGCCATCAAACGAATAGAGGTAGCAAAGGACGATGGCGATGCCGCGAGTTGCACCAACGTGGTGATGACATCAAAATCAAATGAACGTGGATAGATCTGGCCAGTGGAGTCGAGTACATTCTCAAAACCAAGATACTGGGCAACTTCAGATTCAAGCGCGGCATGCGATTGCGCCGAGCCAAGGAGATCAACGGAATCTTGCGCAGTTCCGACTGGGCCTTTGATTCCGCGGATCGGATAACGTGAAATTAAATTATCGAGACGCTCGTAAGCAAAGAGCAACTCTTCGGCAGCCGATGCAAAACGCTTTCCTAATGTGGTGATCTGCGCTGGAACGTTGTGCGAACGACCAGCAATGGGCTGATCAATATATTGAGTAGCACGTTCGCCCAAGAGTGCGAGTGTGGCAACGACTCGATCGCGAACCAAAACCAAGCCATCGCGAATCTGCATTGCTTCAACATTTTCGGTGAGATCGCGCGAAGTCATACCGGCGTGAATCGCTTCGTGACCAGCGAGGGCATTGAACTCTTCGATCCGCGCTTTCACATCGTGACGAGTCTGCTTTTCGCGCGCATCGATTGATGCGAGATCTACTTTTTCAATTACTTTTTCATAGTCAGCGATAACTGAATCGGCAATCGGATGGCCGAGCCCTGCTTGCGCGCGCATAACTGCGATCCAGAGCTTGCGCTCGGAGATGATCTTGGATTCAGGCGAGAAGATCTCTCGCATCGCAGCCGATGCATATCGTTGGGCTAAAAGGCTCACTGGCATATTCTCCCTTACTAGTTCCCTTTTTCCGCAATGGCGGCATTGAGCGCGATATCGCTTCGGTAATGCGATCCAGTCAGTTGGATCTTGGAGATCGCTTCATAGGCCTTCCCGCGCGCAATGGTGAGGTCTGACCCCATACCCGTAACAGTCAGGACGCGACCACCGGCGGAATGCAGGATGCCATCGCGAATAGTTGTTCCGGCATGAAAAATTTCTGCAGTCGGTGGGACCTCTGCGCCAGTAATGGGTTCGCCGGTTACGGGTGCGGCTGGATATCCCTGCGAGGCCAACACCACAGTGACGGCAG
Organism: uncultured Actinomycetes bacterium; assembly: GCA_903875815.1. The sequence continues at coordinate 1,422 of CAIQXR010000270.1, read as the reverse complement.
AATCTTCGGACCATTCCAGCTTTTGATTCTCAGGTAATTTGCCAGTCGCTGCTGCCAATAACAATTGCGCCAGTGGAGTTTTCAATCGAGGCAGTAGTACTTGCGTCTCGGGATCACCAAAGCGAGCATTGAATTCAATGACTCGGGTGCCTTTCATCGTGAGTGCAAGCCCGGCATAGAGAAGACCTACGAATGGAGTTCCGCGCGCAGCCATCTCTTGAATGGTGGGATTCAACACTTGATCCACTGTCTCTTGCACGATTTCAGTTGGCGCCCAATGCAGTGGTGAGTACGCACCCATTCCGCCAGTGTTCGGACCGAGATCGCCATCAAAGGCGCGTTTGAAATCTTGCGCAGGTTGCATGCCGATAACACGAACGCCATCTGAGATTCCAAAGAGCGAAACTTCGGGACCATCGAGAAATTCTTCAATCACAACTTGCGGGGAGAGCAAAGCATGTTCGAGTGCAATTGCCCGATCATTCGTAACAACAACACCTTTACCCGCAGCCAGACCATCGTGCTTCACTACATAGGGAGCACCGAATTCATCGAGTGCTTTCTCTACTTCGGCCTGGTTGCGGCAGGTAAAGCTGCGAGCAGTCGGAACACCAGCATCACGCATTACTTGCTTGGCAAAATCTTTAGAGCCTTCTAATTGAGCCGCTGCCTGCGAGGGGCCAAAGCACGGAATTCCTGCAGCAGAAAGTGAATCTGCGACACCATTTACCAAAGGAACTTCGGGGCCAATGACAACGAGATCGCTCCCTAGCTTTTTTGCTAGCGCAACGATCTCGGAATTGTTAGTGATATCGCACGGGTGGCAGGTGGCAAGGATTGCTATGCCAGGATTGCCGGGCGCTGCATGGAGTTCTTCTAATGCAGGGTCGCGCTTGAGCGCTGCGGCGAGAGCGTGTTCGCGCCCACCTGACCCGATCAGAAGAACTTTCAAATGAACTCCTTCACGACGATGGTCTGGTCGCGACCAGGCCCCACGCCAATAGCGCTCATCGGCGCTTCAGAGATTTTCTCGAGGTATTTAACGTAGGCCTGTGCGTTTGCAGGCAGATCGCTAAAGGTGCGGGCCCCAGAAATATCTTCAGTCCAACCAGGCAGATATTCATAGATCGGCTTGGCATGATGGAAATCAGTTTGTGAAGAAGGAAGTTCTTCCACGCGAACGCCATCAATATCATAAGCAACGCAGACTGGAATCTTCTCCCAGCCCGTTAAGACATCGAGCTTGGTGAGGAAGAAATCAGTGATGCCGTTGACGCGAACTGCATAACGAGCAATTGGTGCGTCATACCAACCACAACGACGGTTGCGACCTGTGGTCACACCCACTTCGCCACCGATGGTGCGAAGTTTTTCGCCATCTTCATCGAAGAGTTCGGTCGGGAAGGGACCTGATCCCACGCG
>CAIQXR010000269.1 GCA_903875815.1 uncultured Actinomycetes bacterium | reverse complement strand
CCCCCGGCAAGTTAGAGGAGCTAGAACTCCCTGATGCGCCTAATGTGGCAGAACTCCGCGACTCGATTTTGGCCGTTGGCCGAATCACTGTCTGCTCGCAATGCGCAGCTCGCCGAAAGATCGGCAGCCAGGATGTTCTTCCGCGCGTTCGTATTGCTGGCGCAGCATCATTTGTTGAAGAGGTTATGAGCCCTGATACTCAGGCGCTCGTTTACTAATTCTTATTAGTTTTAGTTCAGAACTTCTTGCATCGCTGTGACACCATCCACGATTAATTCGATATCTGCTGGCGTATTGCGACGAATAACAGCAAGGGCAATTGGCCCCAATTCGTAATGGCGCGATGCGCTCCCAATAAAGCCCACTTCTTTTGGCTCCGGATTTTCTGGTGTGGCTTGCGTGAAGACTTTATCGCCGTGGTTAGGCAAAGTTGCCATCGATCCATCGAGGTGCAGAAGAACTAAGCGACGAGGTGGCGCACCCAAATTGAAAACTTTGGCAACAGTCTCTTGGCCGCGATAGCAACCTTTCTGCATGTGAACAGCTTTATTAAGAAAACCTAATTCGTTGGGAATAGATTTATTGTCGGTCTCAAGCAACAGCCGCGCGCGGCCAGCAGCAATGCGCTCTGCCTCTAACGCCCACGTGCCTACTTGAGTAGCAACGCTATCGAAAGCTTCGATAGTAGCGTCGCGATCTGCGATCGGCAGAATGGCATACGGGCCACCGAGGTTGTCGGGAAGTCCCGGCGCACGAAGCAGAGTGTGAGTCGCCGTGAGATCAGCAACTTCGACTCGAAGCATGAACTTCATTTTTTCTAAGTAAGCAATGAGATCAGCTAACCGCTCTTGCTCGGTATGAATAAAAGTAGTGGTGCCATCATCGACCAAGAAGAGTTGGTGTTCGATGCGGCCATTGGCATCCAAGATCAGCGCGTCAGTCCAAGTTCCCGGAGTGAGATTTTCTAAATGCTGAGTAGTTAGTGCATGCAACCAAGTGAGTCGATCTTCCCCAGTAATCGAAAGTAATCCACGATGCGATAAATCTGCCCAGCCTTTACCGGCAAAGAGATCGCGTTGCTCGTGATTGGGCTGACCGAAGTGCCAGATGGCGCCCTTATCGGGGCCGGCTTCAACGAGTACAGCAGTCATAGGCAAAGCCTACTGCGAAGGAGTAATTACTTCTTTTCCGCGCAGTTAGCGCAGGTGCCGTAGATCGCGAAGTGGGTGACATCGGTCTTGAAGCCGTAATCATCAGCCAAGCTCTGCACGAAGTTAGCAGCGACATCGATTGGAGCATCTCCGACCGATCCGCACTTGCCACAGACGAGGTGCAAGTGAGTGAGCTCTTCAGCAGCGTGATAGGTCGCGCCACCATGGCCCAAGTGGGTGTGCTGCACTAGTCCAACATTCTCGAGTGTTTCGAGATTGCGGTAGACAGTAGAGAGATTGATGCCGGGGTGAGTTTCGCGAACTTTCTCTGCGACTTCTTCCGGTGTGGCATGTCCCAGCGCGCGAACTGCAGCAAGTACTAGTTCTCGTTGTGGAGTAAGGCGCAAGCCCTTATCGCGAAGTTCGTGTTGTTCAGCCATACGAGAACTCTATCGAACCAAGCGCTGGATCAATAAATACGCCTCGCAGCCCAGGCAGAAGTTAAAGAAAGCATTGAGAAATGCTGCTGCTAGCGCAAAGGCAGTTGCGATAGTGAAAAGCGCAGAAATACCGGTAACGCCACCAATCACAGCAAGCGCTGCGAAGCCGAAGCCGACTGCTTGCGCAAAGCGAACTGGGCGGACATCTTCCGATGGGACTGGGCCCTTGAGACGCGGCTGTACGAGCCCGCGATAGATGCGTCCGTAAATTCCTTTGGGAGGACCGAAGAAAGCTGCACTACCAAAGACGACTAACTGAAAGGCAATGACCCATGTTGATTGCGTAACGAGAGCAATTGCTAAAACAATAAATGTCAGCGTCGCTGAAAAGCGTGGGCCACGTGCATCGACATATTGAATTCCGGTTTGGAATTCTTCGCGAGCAACAACATGGCGTTCGGTCTTGGGAAGTAGAGCGGTCATAGGAAAATCGTAAAGAGGGCAGGCGAAAAAACCTAAAGGCGAGTTACTTGCACTTACGCAATTGATGCAAGAGCGTTTAATACTTGTTGGCGTTTAGGTGCACCTACTGCACGGGCAACTTCCTGACCGTTGCCATCCAAGATGATGGTGGTAGGAGTTGATCGAATATCGAGACGACGGACGAGTTCGAGATGGGACTCGGCATCGATATCGATATG
>CAIQXR010000268.1 GCA_903875815.1 uncultured Actinomycetes bacterium | reverse complement strand
GGTTTGGCTTTCGAGAGTTGCACTGAGCTTTGGTGAAGTGACGATGTAGACATAGTCGGCAACGCCAGACTTCGCACCCAGAATTACTTTCTTAAAGATCAAACTTCCACCAGGTGTGCGCTTAGCTTTTAAAACATCTTGCGAAGTAAGAGTGGAGAGATTCGAAGGTGCAATCGCAACTTTGGCAAGATTCTTATTAGTGCCGAAGAAATCTCCCCACGTATCAAAGAATTCACCGGATCTATTAATGGTGATTCCTAGCGATGCGATGGCAAACACTTGTACAAAAATAATGACCGTGACTCGTAAGAAGACATTGCGGAAATTAAGAGCATGCAATTTGTGCCAAAAAACGACGGTCGCGATCAGGGCGAGAACGGTGATCGTCCAGAAGATGACTTCTGTCGATACGCTTAAAATTCCAAGCACTGAATCCGCCTCTTCACGCGGGATTTGCCCCGCCGTACAGCCCCAAAGTCTAGTGGGGCGCAGGTAGGGGTATAGTTTCGCTACGTGCGTTTCTTAACTAGCCCTAGCCACGATCTGACCTATGACGATGTCTTCATGGTCCCCAATAGATCTGAAATCGCCAGTCGTATGGATGTCGATCTCTCCTCCACTGATGGCACCGGAACAACTATTCCCATCGTCGTTGCCAACATGACAGCGATCTCCGGCCGGCGCATGGCAGAGACGGTAGCCCGTCGTGGTGGCATCGCAGTGATCCCACAAGATATTCCGCTCGATGTTGTGCGCGATGTCATCAGTTGGGTAAAGCAGCGCCACACTTTCTTTGATACACCAGTCACACTTGCTCCGACCAGCACCGTTGCTGATGCTATTGATCTGATCAATAAGCGCGCGCATGGCGCTTTGATTGTCATTGAGGCTGGCAAGCCCGTGGGCATCGTGACCGAAGCTGACTTGGAACGAGTCGATCGATTCACTCAATTGCATTTGATCATGTCGAAGGATCTTGTCACCTTGCCTAACACTGTTGAGGCTCGCGAAGCATTTGATCTCCTCAATACCCATCGCCGCAAGTTGGCGCCAGTCGTTGATAACGATGGCAAGCTCGTAGGAATTTTGACCCGTACAGGTGCGCTTCGCGCGACTCTCTACACACCAGCTCTCGATTCCAAGAACCACTTACGCATTGCTTGTGCCGTCGGAATCAATGGCGATGTAGCTGGAAAAGCGAAGGCACTACTCGATGCTGGCGCCGATGTTCTTGTTGTTGATACCGCTCATGGTCATCAGATCAAGATGATTGAGGCGCTCAAAGTTATTCGGGCACTCGATCCTAAAGTTCCGATCGTTGCGGGCAATATCGTTACTGCTGCTGGCGTTAAAGATTTGATCGATGCCGGCGCAGATATTATTAAAGTCGGTGTTGGTCCCGGTGCTATGTGCACAACTCGTATGCAGACCGGCGTTGGTCGCCCACAATTTTCTGCCGTCCTTGAATGCGCTGCCGAAGCGGCAAAATATGGCAAGCATGTCTGGGCCGATGGTGGCGTTCGCCATCCCCGCGATGTGGCACTCGCACTTGCTGCCGGTGCATCACAAGTGATGATTGGTTCGTGGTTTGCAGGCACATTGGAATCCCCTAGCGATCTCAATCGCAGCGCCGATGGTCGCCTCTATAAAGAATCATTTGGTATGGCCTCTGCTCGCGCAGTTGCAGCACGTACTGCGCAGGAAGGCGCCTTTGATCGCGCCCGCAAAGCGCTCTTTGAAGAAGGAATTTCATCGAGCCGTATGTATATCAACCCAGCACGGCCTGGCGTTGAAGATCTCTTAGACGAGATCATTGCTGGCGTTCGCTCATCCTGCACCTATGCGGGTGCCACAAGCTTGGCTGATTTCCACGAGAAAGCCGTTGTGGGAATTCAATCGGCATCAGGTTATGCCGAAGGCCGCCCGTTGCATCAAAGCTGGTAGTTCTTACTTCTCCTGATTTTTAATTCGGCGGCTACCGAGAATGAGGTGGCCAAAGAAACCGATGACTAGCGCAAAGAGAATACCGACATTTGCATAGGCCCATGATCCACTCTTGCCACCAATAGCTCCCATGAAGTAGCCCTGCCACGAGAGCCAGTTAGCAAAGGTATTGGTCACAAAACCAAAGCCAACTACTGATCCCACAACAATTAATCCGATAGAACTCCAGTTGAATCGCCCGTAGCGACCAGAAGGATCGAAGAGTTCTGCTTCGGCATAATCTTTCTTGCGCAGAATCACATCAGCAACGAAGATCGCAGACCAGACAGCGACTGGGACGCCCAAAGTAATCAAGAAACCTTGGAATGGTCCGATAAAGCTATTGGCAAACCAGACGATATAGATCGTTCCCACAGTCATGATCACAGCATCGATTGATGCAGCAATATGGCGTTTCACCGGTAAGCCGATAGATACAAGAGCCAGTCCAGATGAATAGAGATCGAGAATTGCGCCACCCACTAGGCCCAAGATCGCAACGATGGCAAAGGGAATTAAATACCAAGTAGGGAGCAATTGTGTGAGTGCGCCTATTGGATCCATTCCGATCTGATCAGATAGCCCTTTGCTGCTGCCTGCCAAGAGTGCACCAAAGATCACCATCAGAATTGGTACGACCGATGAACCAAAGACGGTCCAGCCCACAACGCCTTTACTTGAAGTATGACGCGGCAAGTAACGCGAGTAATCAGCGGCCGAATTAACCCAGCCAAGACCAATGCCAGTAATTCCAAAGATCATGGCGCCCAGGAAGCCTTGCAGGTTTCCTGAATGCAGATGTGAAACTGCGCTCCAATTGATTTTGCTAACCGTAAGTGCGAAATACCCAACCGAAAGAAGGAGCGTTGCCAGAATCAACCACTTCTGCAATTTCATAATGGTGTGATATCCCAGCACGCCACCAAAGATGGTGAGGCCCGCGGCGATAACAAAGCCAATGATCAGTGAGAGATTGTGATTGACGTGACCGATGCGATGGAAAACGGTGCCAGTCGCGAGCGTCGCGAGGGAGACGAGAACTGTCTCCCAACCCACAAATGTGAGATAAGAAAGCAGGCCGGGAAGAATATTTCCCTTCACTCCAAATGCTGCCCGAGACAGCGTCATGGTCGGAGCGTTAGCGCGCTTACCTGCCAATGATGAGACACCAACAAGCAAGAATGAAGCGACCGTTCCGATAATCGCTGCCCAAGTTGCTTGCCAAAAAGAGATGCCAAAGCCCAAGAAGAACGAGCCATAGGAGAGTGCGAGGAGCGAAACATTCCCGGCTGCCCATGGCCAGAAGAGTGAACGGGGATTTCCGCGTCGCTCAGACTCAGCGATGAAGTTGATGCCGTTTAACTCGAGTATCTCGGACTTTTCCATGGCGCAATGATAGGTCTTGGATAGTGCTGCGCGTACCCTTACGGAATGAGTTCAGCCACAGAGATTAAGAACGCTCGAATCGCAGTCACCGTCGCGTTCTTAATAAACGGGGTTACCACCGGAACATTTGTTTCCCGCATTCCTGATTTCAAGAGAGCGCTCCACCTCACCAATAGCGCACTCGGCCTCTCGCTGATCTTCATCTCTTTTGGAGTTCTCTCCGCGATCAAACCGGCTGGCCTTAATGCCGCAAAATATGGCAGCAAACCCATGACCTTGCTCGGCGGTTTGGGCATCGCGGCCGTCCTACCCTTTGTTGCACTTCACGTCAGCAGAATTTGGTTTGTACTCATCCTCTTTATCTACGGCTTTGTTAATGCCACTCAAGATGTCTCCATGAACTCTCATGCCGTTACGTTAGAAGAACGTGCCGGTCGAAAGATGATGTCGAGCTTCCATGCCATGTGGTCGGTGGGTGCACTTGCCGGCGGTGCCATCGGCGGTTTAGTAGCTCAGGCGAAGATTGGCACTGGCACTCACTTCATCGCAGTATCAATTGCGATTCTGATTGCGACCATATGTATTCGAAATATCTTCTTACCGGCCTCGAGCGATCAGCATCAAATTTCTAAAGAGGCGAAGCAGCGCAATCCGCGAATTTTCTGGACGATGGGTCTCTTGGGATTGTGTGGCGCGATCGGTGAAGGATCAGCTGGCGACTGGGGTGGCGTACTCTCGCGCGATACTTTCCACGCCTCACCATTTGTTGCAACACTCCCCTATATCTTCTTCGCCACCACAATGGTGATTGGCAGATTTATGGGCGATCGATTGGCGATGAAATATGGAACCCGGCGACTACTCATTACAAGTGGATTTATCGGTGGAATCGGCTTAGCTTCGGGTCTTATGATTGGTCACCCATACGGCGTCATTATCGGCTGGTTCCTACTCGGCCTTGGTGTTGCGACCGTTATTCCACTGATCTTTAGCGCTGCTGGCGCCATTGCCATCAAAGATTATCAAGGCCAGATTTCATCATCAGGCGCCGTGGCAACAGTCTCTGGAATAACTTATTTTGGCTTTGTCGTTGGACCACCCCTTATGGGATTTGCAGCAGATCAAATAACGCTGCGCTGGGCGATGTTAATCCCCGCAGCGCTAGCGATTATTCTCGCACTTGGCGCGCGCAAAACTATTAACGGCTAATTACAACCCTTTGCCAGCAAAGCTTGCCAATGGTGGGCGCGAAAGCACTCCGAACACGCCGTTGAAGGTTGCTGCTCCTGCGTTAAATGGAATGACCATTGCATCACCCTTATTTACCGTCAACGTTGTGGCATTGCTGAAGCGAATTTCGCCAGCACCACCTAGGGCAAGAAAGATTCCGAAACCAGCCGGCACAACTGAATTGGCACCGGAGATGTAATCAGCACGGAAATATGGATTGGCTACATCGCTAAAAACGGCAAGATCGTTGCCGCCAGAAATTCGTTCGCGCATCACTAATTTCTCAATCTCAGGTGCTGGAATGGGATTGAAATTAAGTGCATCTAAAACGGTGTCGAATCCCAAATCGAGATGGCCAT
>CAIQXR010000267.1 GCA_903875815.1 uncultured Actinomycetes bacterium | reverse complement strand
GCTTCATTGATATCAGCCACTCGGTTGATTGCCAAAGTGGGCCCAAATGTCTCTTCCGTCATGGCAGAAGATTTTTCATCGACATTGGTCATGATGATGGGTTGAACGAAGCGATCGCCCACACTTTCGGGGCCACCCACCACAAAAGTAGCGCCATGAGATTGAGCATCTAAGACATGGCTACGGATAACGCCAATTTGGGAAGGCATAGTGGCAGGGCCATAATTACCGTCGCTTGCTGCGCGAATGCCACGCGCCATTTCGGAGATCTCTGCGATGAAGCGATCTGCCACACTCTCGACGACATAAACGCGTTCTGCGCCAATACAGGTCTGACCAGCATTGGACATCGCAGACCACAGTGCAAACTCGGCTGCGCGAGAAATATTCGCATCCTCCGCAACCAGCACCGCATCTTTACCGCCGCACTCCAAGACTGTTGGAGTCATGCGCTCTGCCGCTGCAGCGGCAACTTTCTTTGCGGTCGCGGTGGATCCTGTGAAAGCAATTTTGCCTACTGCTGATTGCGTCAGCGCGCGGCCGGTATCGGCAAGACCTGGAATGCAAATAAAGAGATTTGGAATGTGGGTAATTTCAGCGAAAGAATCAGCAAGCCATTGCCCGATGCCTGGAGTGTATTCAGAAGGTTTAAAGACGACCGCGTTTCCCGCAGCCAGTGCATAAACAATCGATCCCATCGGAGTAAAGATGGGGTAGTTCCACGGTCCGATTACTCCTACAACGCCATACGGGGAGCGCTCGACACGAGATTTCATATTGATCATCAATAGCCCAGATGGTCGGCGTTGATTTCCCAGAACGCGTTCGGCATGTTTTGCTGCCCATGCGACGTGTTCAATCGCCAAAGTTATCTCAAGAATGGCATCACTCGTCGGTTTGCCAGTTTCACTGCAGATGAGCGCTGCCATCTCATCGATATTTTTTGTAAGGAGCTTTGCCCACTGCAGTAACAAAGACTTTCGCGCGGCAAAGGAAGAAGATCCCCACAGTGCGCCAGCCAGGCGCGCCCGCTCTACTGCCTCATTCACTTCATCCGCAGAAGTATTGCGATAAGTCGCAAAGACTTCGCCGGTAGCAGGGTTATGGCTATCAAAAGTGGCGTGTGTGCTCATCTCCTAAGAGTAAACTTCTTTCGTGGAAGAGTTAATACGTCCCAGCACTGTTTTGCCGGCTATTCGCCAGAATTTCGAGCTGCACACTGCCGATGGGCTGACTTTGGTAGGGGAGAGCGCCTCCCCACAAGGTCCTCGCACAGCAACCATCTTGGCCCTTCACCCCAACCCCACGGGTGGCGGAATGATGGACTCACACGTCTATAAAAAGGCAGCGAACCGACTTCCCTTTATGGCAGGGATTGAAATCGTTCGATTCAACACTCGAGGTACAACCAGCGAACGTGGCACCAGCGAAGGCGCCTACGACAATGGCGATAGCGAAAAATTCGATGTCATCGCAGGAATCAATTACTGCTTCGACGTCCTGCACGCCGACAATCTATGGGTCATGGGTTGGTCCTTTGGTACCGAGATTGCTTTGCGACATGTCAGGGACCCTCGCGTTAAGGGCCTGATTCTTTTGAGTCCACCGCTCATGAAGGTCAGTGAGAGCGAACTTGAGTTTTGGGCGAAGGATTCTCGCCCCATCACTGCCTTAATCCCCGAACATGATGATTATTTAAAGCCAGTCGAAGCTGCCCAACGCTTTGCGGTGATTCCGCAGATTGAATTAATCCCGGTGTTGGAAGCAAAGCACCTATGGGTAGGCGAGCCAGCGGTCTATCGAGTGCTCAGTGAGATCACGCGCCGAGTCGCCCCTGAACGATTGCCACTTCCCGAAGAGCTTTAGGAATTATCGGCGCGAGGATAGACAACTTCCTCGATGATCAGAAGGATCGCCGCTGCGATTGGCACGCAGAGGATTCCACCCACGAGTCCGAGCAAACTCGTTCCGAGCATGGCGGCAATCACCGTGACTAAGCCAGGCAGCGAAAGTGATCGCTTCATAATGCGAGGCATCACTACATAATTTTCAATCTGGACATAAATCAAATAACCGACGAAAGCGATCACAGCGGCTAATGGCGACTTGGTGAAAGCAACGAGAGTTACGACAGTAATTCCAAGCAAGTGGCCGATAAGTGGAATGAGGCCACAAATAAATACCAACACAGCCAGCGCCGTGAGATACGGCAAGCGCAATGCAAATCCAAGGATCAAAATGTAGAAGCCGGCAATAATTGCCACAGATGCTTGGCCACCCACGAATGCTCCGACGCGGAAGATGATGGCATCACTTAATTTTGCTACTCGATCGCGGCGGCTAGCTGGCACCAATCGATAAGCAGTCTGTGTCACGGTAGGCAGTGAAGCTAAGAAGTAGAGCGTGAGAACGAGAATGGTTAGGGCTGCAATGGCGCCAGAGAGAACTGCCTTGCCTACTCCAACAACGCCACCAAAAGCGGTAATAACAAATTGGCCATTGTGGATACTGGCATTAACTTTCTTCGTGATGGCATCAATAATTCCAAAGCGGCTATTGAGAGCGTTAAGAGTGTGATTGTGCTTAAGATTGCCAAGTAGCGTCGGAGCGTTCTTTACTAATGAATTGAGTTGGTCCACGATCGGCGGAATAGCCACCCAAGCAAATAGCCCAACGAAGGCGAGAACTATGCCGACAATTACTCCCACGGCGGCGCCACGCGATAAGCCGCGACGTTGGAAGAAGAGAACGGCTGGATTAAGTCCAGCAGCCAAGAAGAGTGAAATAAGAATGAGAATGAAAACTTGACTCGCGGATGCGAGCCCGCGAAGAAGTGTGATGGCAGAGATAGCGCCCGCTGCTGCGAGGAAACCAAAGTAGAACGGGTGGCCAGTATCAAGAGGTGCGCCTAATGACCCTAAATCTTCGGGGGCTGGTGCTGCTTTGCTTCTCTTACTTACTCGCTTAAGGATCTTTGCCATATTTCCATTTTAATCCTGATTTATGGCCGATATTTGGTGGACGGGCAGATAAGAGTGAGGAATATCAATCGATTTACCGGAACTTCACCCTGCTCGATGCACACTTTCTCAGAACTTTATGAGGCAACTACGGAAGAATGGGGGCATGTCCGGATTACGCATAACAGGCCAAGCTGAGGAGATGTCCTCCCTCGCTCGCCTGCCGTGGAGTAAGCCGCTGGAGGAATGGCCGGAAGATGAGAGTCTGACTTCCATGCGCGGTATCTCCCGCCACGTGGTGCGCTTGGTTCGCCCCTACGGTGGGGAAGAGGGCGAGATCTACGCCGTCAAAGAGACCGTCTCAGAGTTCGCCAACCGCGAATATACGATCTTGCGCGAACTCAATTCTCGCCAAGCCCCATGCGTCGAACCAGTCGCTGTCATCGAAGGGCGCACTGATGAGAACGGCGAGGAGCTTCCAGTAGCGCTCGCAACTCATTACCTTCCTTTCTCGCTCCCGTATCGCGTTATTTTGAGTGGCTCAGTAACACCCCATGACATCTCCAATATGGCCAATGCGCTCGCACTTCTCTTAGTGCGGCTGCATCTGCTCGGATTCTGGTGGGGCGATTGCTCGCTCTCTAATACGCTCTTCCGGCGAGATGCCGATCAATACGCCGCATACCTTGTGGATGCTGAAACTGGTGAGTTCCAAAACCAACTCAGCGATGGGCAGCGCGAACATGATTTAGATATTGCGCTCTTCAATGTTGCGGCCGAGCTCGACGACTTGGCGCACGCCGGCGTTCTCCACCCAGGAATGGATCCAGTTCGTGCCAGCGAGGGAGTCATACGTCGCTATCGCAGATTATGGAAGATGCTGAAAGAGCCTCAGATTCTCGACCCCGATGATCGCCATGCCGTTGAAAAAGCGATGCGTACCTTGCAAGATCTGGGCTTCGCAGTCGAAGAAGTAGAAGTCACGATGGACGGCGATAAGGGCGCTCTGAAATTCACGCCGAAGCTTGTGGCTGCTGGGTATTACCAAAATCGTCTCTTTAGTCTTACGGGAATTCAATGCGAAGAGTTGCAAGCAAAGCGTTTGCTGGCATCCTTTGATCGCTTCCGTGGTCGCGAGAAGAAGCCGCTACCTCCGATTGAAGATAGCGCTCGACGATGGATGGTTGAAGTTTACGATCACGTGATGAATCAAATTCCTGATCATTTGCGTGGCCGGGTAGAGCCAGCACAAATGTTCCACGAAATTCTTGAACACCGCTGGTATCTCGGTGAAGCCGCGGGTCGCGACCTTGGTCTCGATCACGCTACTCAGGAATATATCCAGAATATTCTCCCCTTTAGAACCGATGTGGGAATTTCTGCAGAAGCAATGGCTGGTATCGACAGCCCTGCGACTCTCTCGTAACTAAGATATAGCCATGAGCATGCCCCCACTGCCGAAGAACTTTTCGCAGGCGATCGATCTTGGCGCCTTAGCGAAGCCGGCGAACCTGCCGGATAACTTGCCTGGATTGGCGCTCAATCAGAATTCCATCATCGGGCAGGTAATCCCCGAATCAAATACAAAAGTATGGATCGTTGTGGGCTGGTCAGCTCGGAGCACTAACACTGCGACGTTACTGGAGACGATGGCAGCTTTCCATCAAGTCGACAAAGGCGAGAATGAAGAAGCGCCATGGAATTTTGGCACTCTCAATGTTGATGCCGAGCCACAATTAGCAAAAGCACTTCAGATAAATACTGCGCCGACCACCATTGCCATTATTCAAGAGCAAGTTGTACCGCTCTTCGAATCCCTGCCACCTGTTGATCAAATTCGATTGGTGATTGATCGAGTACTCGCGCTTGCTGCTGAACGTGGCGTGGGAAATGGTCCCGTCGAAGGAGTAATTCCAGAAGAAGTTCTTGAGCCCGAAGAGGTCGAGGCACTTGATGCTATGGAGCGCAGTGATTTCGCTGCTGCCCGCGATGCCTATAAAAAGTGGATCGCCCGCAAGCCAGCCGATCAGATGGCAAAGTTAGGACTTGCTCAAGCCGAGCTCTTATTGCGCATTCAAGGACTAGATCCAATCGCAACGATTAAAGCTGCCAATGAAGATCCAGCAAATATTGCTCATGCAGCAAAGGCTGCCGATATCGAGATTTCCCAGGGACTCAATCAATCTGCTTTTGTCCGCCTCATTGAAAGTATTAAAGCAACGAAGGGCGATGAGCAGAAAGCTATTCGCGATCACTTGCTCCAACTCTTTGAATTAGTCGATCCTAGTGATCCTGATTTAATTAAAGCTCGTGGCATGTTAGCGAGTGCACTCTTTTGAGCGCAGTCATTAGCCGGCGAGAGAAGCAATTACTCGCTTCACTCTTCTTCCTCTTTGGGGTGGGCATTATGGCCACCTCACCTCGCACGCCAGAGATCAAAGCAAACTTGCATCTCAACAATGGAACCTTCGGAACTTTTCTCTCCCTCGGGGCAATCGGTAGTCTGCTAGCGCTGATCTTTATGGGCGACGTCGTCCATAAGTATGGCGTTCGGCCAGTATTAATTGGTTCGACAGTGGGAATGTATGGCTCGATCGCACTGGTGCCACATTTTCACACCGGCTGGATCTGGTTGATCGATAACT
>CAIQXR010000266.1 GCA_903875815.1 uncultured Actinomycetes bacterium | reverse complement strand
GGATCCATCGGTGGGCCAGCGGCTCGCCTCGCCCAAGATTGCATCAAGAAAGTGGAAACCTTGGATTACGCCGAATTCGGCATGGAGGCGGTCTGGAAGATTGAAGTCGAGAACTTCCCTGCCTTCATCGTGGTCGATGACAAAGGCAATGACTTCTTCGCAGAAACAAGTAAGCCGCTCACCATTGGCAAGCGGCCGTAATTACTTCTTGTAAATCTTGTAACTCTTGTAACTCTCTGGGGTTTAGTAATACCCGCGCCGGTGCTTATAGGCCAAAGCCTTGCACGGAGTTCCATAGCGAGCCTTGATGTAGGACAAGCCCCACTTAATCTGAGTGACCGGATTGGTGCGCCAATCGGTGGCGATGATCTCCATCTTGTCGGCAGGCAGGGCCTGGGCAATGCCGTGGGCGCCGCTGCGGTAATTGTGGGCCTGGAAGTTCCAGTGGCTCTCTGAATTCCACAGCTGGTTGAGGCAGGAGACCTGCGAGGAGTTCCAGCTGGCGTACTGGCTGGCGATCAATTCTTTAGCGACTTGCTGGGCGCCGGTCGGGGTCTTCGCCAATTGGACCTGCTTGGCAGCCAAGGCGACGAGGGCGAGTGATGAGGCATCGACTGATTGGACGCCATTGAAATCGATGGTGACTGGCTCGGTGGAGTCGGTCGAAGAAGTAGGGATGGCTGGCAGTGCCGAGACGATGTTTGCTGGACCAGTACCGACAATATTTGCGGCGCCTGAAAGTACGACGGGATCTTCCAGTGGACCTTGGGCATAGCTGGTGTCCATGGTGGCAATACCCGAAAGGAGTACTGCGAGGGTGAGGGCGGCAGCCTTCATAGTCACATCTCCTCTCCGAAAATCATCTGGGATTTCACTCCCTGGCGCGGGATCCATTCCCTGCCAACGGGTAAGAGAGTTACACGCATGGGAGGGGGTCGCAAATTAAGCCCCGCTGGCGTGTTGAAAAAAATAAATGTCACAGAATCGCGAGGAATAAAAAGCGCAGGTCAGACGCAGGGAGTTCCTAAATGTCCGATTTGTCGTTAGACCGAGAATCTAGGCCAAAATCGCCCACTTCAGCGATTTCTCACCAGTGCTTAAGAAGCACCTATTCGCTCTTAGCTGGCGAAGTTGATCGGCTCCTCGAGCATTTCGGTGACCAAGGCAGCAATCGGCGAGCGCTCGCTTCGCGTCAGGGTCACGTGGGCGAAGAGCGGGTGTCCCTTGAGGGATTCCACGACCGCAGCGACGCCATCATGACGACCGACCCGCAAGTTATCTCGCTGGGCAACGTCGTGAGTCAGGATCACTCGGGAGTTCTGGCCGATTCGGGAGAGCACGGTAAGCAGAACGCCTCGTTCCAAGGACTGTGCCTCATCCACGATGACAAAGGAGTCATGGAGTGAGCGGCCTCGGATATGGGTCAAGGGGAGAACTTCGATCAGACCGCGATCAATAATCTCATCGATGACCTGCTGGGAGACCAACGCACCCAAAGTATCGAAGACGGCCTGAGCCCAGGGCGACATCTTTTCGTTCTCCGAGCCCGGCAAGTAGCCGAGTTCCTGGCCGCCCACGGCATAGAGCGGGCGGAAGATGACGACCTTTTTGTGGTGACGCTTTTCCAGAACGGCCTCAAGTCCAGCCGTGAGAGCAAGTGCGCTCTTGCCGGTTCCGGCGCTTCCACCCAGGGAGACGATTCCGATCTCGTTATCGAGGAGCAAGTCCAAAGCCACGCGCTGTTCGGCGCTTCGGCCGTGGAGGCCAAAGGCAGAACGATCGCCGCGGATTAATTGCAACTTCTTATCGGCTGTCACTCGGGCAAGGGCGCTGCCTTTGTCGGAGTGCAGAACGATGCCAGTATGGACTGGGTGTTCGGTCGCCAGTTCATGTTCGATGCGGGTGGACTCATAAAGCGCATCGATCACTGTGCCACCCACCGTTGCGCTCATCATTCCGCTCCAGCCAGAAGTAGAAGCAAGCTCTGCTCGATATTCCTCGGCCTGAACACCGACTGAAGATGCCTTCACTCGAAGTGGTAGATCCTTCGTGACAAGGACTACATGTCGTCCCTCAGACATGAGGTTTCGGGCGATTGCCAAAATTCGGGTGTCATTCGAGGCGTCGCGAAGAAATCCAGAAGGCAAAGTGGTGAGGTCTGAGTGGTTGAGCTCGACCCGCATAGTTCCGCCCTCATCATTGAGCTTGAGATCTTGATCTAACCGGCCATGTGAAATACGAAGGTCATCGAGTGCTCGAAGGGCGCTACGGGCAAAGTAGCCGAGTTCTGGGTGATCGCGCTTGGTCTCTAATTCACTGATAACTACGATCGGAATTATCACTTCGTGTTCTGCGAAGCGATAAATCGCTCCGGGATCTGCCAATAAAACACTGGTATCCAACACGTAAGTCATGCGATCAGCCATTAAATGATCCCCTTTGAAGGTCGTCGAGCCTTATCAGAAAGATAGAACTCAACACACCCGACCTCGGGGAGACACGCTATTTCGTTTGGTTAATTCTAGATATACATTTTTTCTAGCTTTATTTACCTTAGTTCGGGCTTACACCCCGAAGCGGCTAGATTCACTTGCCTTAGTTCGGGCTTACACCCCGAAGCGGCGATGGCGCTGGGCATAGGCCCGCAGTGCGCGCAAGAAATCCAAGCGGCGGAAATCTGGCCAGTAGGCCTCACAGAAGTAGAACTCCGAGTGCGCAGATTGCCAGAGCAAGAAGCCACCGAGGCGCTGCTCACCCGAAGTGCGAATAACGAGATCGGGGTCAGGCAGGCCTGCGGTGTAGAGGTGCTTACTGATTTCATCCACGGTGACGCCATCAGCGATCTCGGCTGCAGACTTGCCACTTGCAGCGCCATCACGAATAAGAGATTTCACGGCATCGGCAATTTCGCTGCGCCCGCCATATCCAATCGCCACATTTACATGCACGCCTTTAATGCCCTTTGATTTCGCTGCCACCGCAGTCAGACGATCTTGAAGTTCTTGCGGCAACAGTTCCATGGAACCCACTGGGCGAATCTCCCAGCGTCCAGTATTTCCTAGTGCATCGACGGTGTCACCGATGATTGCAAGAAGTGGCTCTAACTCTTCAGCTGGGCGGTGCAAGTTTTGGTTGCTGAGTAGCCAGAGTGTGAGGACGGAAACTTGTGCCTCTTCACACCAATCGAGCAAGTGAATGATTTTCGATGCGCCCACTTTATGGCCACGAGCAGATGAGGTGTCGCCGAGTTCGGAAGGGTTCTCCTTCGACCAGCGGCGATTGCCGTCGAGAATTACTCCAATGTGATGGGGGGTCTGCGCGAAATCAAGTCGACGGAAGAGGCGGCGCTCGTACAGCGGATAGATCAAGGACTTCAGAAGTCGCTTGAAATATCTCATGGGAGTTAGGGGGCTATCGATTAGGCAGCGAGCTTCTTGTATTCAGCGAGCGCCCGGCGATCAGCAAGGAAGGAGGCAACGGGAAGAGTTCCGGCCAAGATATAAAAGACGGTAGTAAGAAATGGCTTACGCATTTTGAGGCAGTAGTGAAAGGCCGCAAGGACATAAATGGGATAGATAAAGCCATGTACCAGAGCGATAAACCGCACGTGAGAATAGAGCGATTGATTGGTGAGCAAGTGGCGGGCTGGCAAATAAAGGAACCACAGTAGAAGCGACATAACGCCCGATGCCTTGGCCATAAAGCTAAAGCGGAGCATCGCTCCTCGGGCTGCTGTTGCCTCGC
>CAIQXR010000265.1 GCA_903875815.1 uncultured Actinomycetes bacterium | reverse complement strand
GTTGTCACCCACGACAGCGAGGATCGAATGGGGGATCTCATTGCCATTGCCCACGACGAAGTGATCTTGATCGATCCTGCTCGCGTGAAAGAAGAGAGTTCAATGGTGGGACATCATGGTGGAATCACTCGCGAGGAAATATCCATTCCGATGCTTTCGCGAACAATCGAGTAGAGGTAGCGTGTAGCCATGGGCGAAGCAATTACATATCAGAGCGGCAATTCTCAAGGCAGTGGCTATTTGGCGCTTCCAGAAAGCGGAAGTGGTCCAGCTGTCATCGTTATTCAAGAGTGGTGGGGGTTGGTCCCGCATATCAAGAGCGTCGCTGATCGTTTTGCGGCAGCCGGTTTTGTTGCCCTAGCGCCTGATTTATATCGCGGCGAAGTTACTACCGAACCAGATACCGCAAAGAAATTATTGATGGAACTCGAACTCGCACAAGCCGGAAGCGATATTTCCGCCGCCGCAACATATTTACTCGCCCATCCTTCAGTCTCTTCACAGTCGGTGGGAACTGTCGGGTTCTGCATGGGTGGATCCTTGAGTATTTGGAGTGGAACACTGAGTCCGGCGATCACTGCGACTGTTGCCTATTATCCAGGTGCATCATGGGAACGTCACGCTCCAGTGTGGGGTAATTTTGCAGGCAAATCAGCTCTGATTCATTGCGCTGAGGGAGATGGCACTTCTGCCGCACCAGGAATCCAAGAAGCGGTTTCAGAGATCACCGAGGCAGGTGGATCAATATCGACTTTCGATTATCCCGGAACTGCGCACGCATTCTTTAACGATGATCGTCCTGAGGTTTACGCCGAAGAAGCCGCGATGCTGTCGTGGCAGCGCACTTTAGATTTCTTTGCTGCGAAGCTGCAGTAATTAATTAATCATTTTCATCACTGTTGGATGGCTTGGACGAGCCACCGAACATGATGTCATCCCATGATGGAATCTTGGGACGAGAAGTAACGCCATCGCTACGTGGATCACTCTCATCTTCGATAGGTTCATCGAGATCGATATCGAGTTCCAAAATTTCTACAATTTCTTCTTCGCCATTCTCATCTTCGATGATGTCAATCTCTTCCCTCACGGCAACCAAACGCGGCGCTGTCGGAGCAGCGGGAGTTGATGGGGTGAGAGTCGGCGGAGGATTTGAACCTTCAGCGCCGTAAACAATTCCATGGGTCGGAGTAGTGCGACGAGGTTCGCGAGCATCGCCGGCAATCCAACGAGCAGAGTCATCTTGCGCAATCAAAATTTGTTTGGCGAGATCAAAGGACCAAGTTGCTGTGTTGATACCATCGCGTGAGGGATAGAAAAGAATTATCGACCAGCTGCCATCGGCGTTGCGATGCGTATTCCATTCGACCTCTTCCATATTTGCACCGTGCTGGGAGAGTTGGTCAAAAGCTTGTTCACCTAAGAGCGGAGAGGAAGCATCGCGACGAAGCGCAGATTTAAGAGCGAGATCGATAACGTAGGCGCGCTCTTGCAAAATAGGTCCCGCAAATTTCTCAATCTTCTCCGCGCTCCAGTCAGTTGTGCGCGAGATGGCATCGATACTTTCACCGCTACGAAGCCGAGCTTGAATCTCTTTCACGCTAAAGGCAGCGCGCTCAACATCGGGATTTGCTACTGCTGCCAATCGGGGTTGGGCGACTGCGGAACGAAGGGCATCATCGATAGCGACGGTGAAATAATTCTGAGCGTCATCCGTGAGCTCAAGGCCACTGCCTGATTCAGAGCGTCCAATCAGACGCAATGGAGTCTTGGCGGGGGAGTTCACATTGATTTCATCGCTCACAGGGCAAAGAGTGCCACAAGGGTGAGGCGAAAGGTGGGAGAATTGCGCCTATGGAAATGGAACTCAAGCAAGATTTACTCACTTTGGCCACCACTATTGCCCGGTCGGCTGGCGACTTGCTCGGGAAGCGTCCAGAGGTATTCGACGTTAATCAGAAGAGTTCGGCCGTTGATTTCGCCACCCAAATGGATATTGCTAGCGAAAAATTAATCGTGGATTCGATTCTTGCCATGCGCCCCGATGATGGGATTTTTGGAGAGGAAGGCAGTGATCGCACCGGAACCACTGGGATCACCTGGGTCATTGATCCACTCGATGGCACCGTCAATTACTTCTACGGAATGCCGGGCTGGAATGTCAGCATTGCAGTCAAAGATAGTGATGGTGTTCAAGTTGGCGTTGTCTACGCGCCCACGATCAATGGTCTTTGGCAGGGCATTCGAGGCGGTGGATCGACATATAACGGTAAAGCAATTGCCTGCAACGATCCGATCACTCTCGATCGGGCGCTCATAGCTACGGGTCTTAGTTATGACATTGCGAAAAGAACCGAACAAGCGGCTTTGCTCTCTCGACTGATCCCACGAATTCGCGATATTCGCCGAAATGGCGCTGCTGCTGTCGACCTTTGCATGGTGGCCATGGGCGCACTAGATGCCTATTACGAGCTCGGAACTAAGGAATGGGACCACGCTGCTGGCGGGCTGATCGCTCAAGAAGCAGGCGCGCTGGTGACTGGCCGTCATGGCGGGGAGCCGAATGAGGCGATGGTTATTGCCGCCGGCCCTACCCTCCACGCCCAATTAGTGGGGGAAATCGACTAGTTTTCTCAGGTTTCCACAGGTCGCCAGCGCTCGCAAGCGCGGAAATCGGCGATTTTGGCCTCCTGCCCAGTTATGGCAGGATAGGGGTTTACCGAGAAGATCCTCGCAAGATTTTTATGATCGTTTACTGAAAAGGACCTGCCATGAACGTGTTAGATGCAGTGGATGCTGCTTCACTCCGTACCGACGTTATTAACTTCCGTTCCGGAGATGAAAT
>CAIQXR010000264.1 GCA_903875815.1 uncultured Actinomycetes bacterium | reverse complement strand
CTCATCATCTCTGGTCCCGCCGATAAGGCAACAAAATGGTACGTGGAGTTTGCAACGATTGCTGGAAAGCTCGAGCGCGATGCTCATTACGAAGTCGATGAGAAAAAGCGCACCATCGGAATTTTAGAAGCGGGCGTTACTAGAGTAGAGGAATTGCTCGGTATTGAAAATCTCTACGAATCCGTGAATACTCCCATGATCGGCTATCTCAATAATGCCGTGAAA
Organism: uncultured Actinomycetes bacterium; assembly: GCA_903875815.1. The sequence continues at coordinate 4,551 of CAIQXR010000264.1, read as the reverse complement.
GCGAAGGAAATTTTTAAGCGCGATCGCGATTATGTCGTGATGAACGGTGAACTCCTTATTGTCGATGAGCACACTGGCCGCATTCTTGCTGGCCGCCGCTATAGCGAAGGGCTACACCAAGCGCTCGAAGCAAAAGAGCGGATTGAAATCAAGGATGAGAACCAGACCTTGGCTACGATCACTTTGCAGAATTACTTCCGCCTCTACTCCAAGCTCTCCGGTATGACCGGTACCGCTCAAACTGAAGCTGCAGAATTGATGCAGATTTATAAGTTGGGTGTTATTCCCATTCCTACCAACCGCCCCATGCAACGTATCGATGAAGCGGACCTGATCTATAAGACTGAAGAGGCTAAGTTCCGCGCCGTTGCCGACGATATTGCTGCTCGAAATAAAAAGGGCCAGCCAGTATTAGTGGGAACAGTGAGTGTGGAGAAGTCGGAAGAACTCTCACATCTCTTGAAAATTCGCGGTATTGCTCACGAAGTGCTGAATGCAAAGCAACATGAACGTGAAGCGGCGATCATTGCTCGCGCTGGTGTTGTTGGCGCTGTAACTGTGGCCACCAATATGGCCGGTCGTGGTACCGACATCATGCTCGGCGGAAACTCCGAGTTCATGGCCGATTTCGAATTGCATAAGCGCGGCCTCTCACCAGTAGATACGCCAGAAGAGTATGAAGCGGCTTGGGCCGACGAACTTGCAAAGCAGAAAGCGGCAGTTGCTAAGGAGCACGAGACTGTGGTCAGCTTGGGCGGCCTCTATGTCCTTGGAACTGAACGCCACGAATCTCGTCGTATCGACAACCAGCTGCGCGGTCGTTCCGGTCGTCAAGGCGATCCTGGCGAATCGCGTTTCTACCTCTCACTGCAAGATGAGCTCATGCGCCGCTTTAACTCCGGCCTAGTTGAGCGTTTCTTGGGTGCCGCTGGAATTGCCGATGAAGTTCCGATCGAATCAAAGATGGTCTCGAATGCGATCCGGTCAGCACAGACTCAAGTCGAATCACTCAACTTCGAGAGCCGTAAAAACGTTTTGAAGTACGACGATGTGATGAACCGTCAGCGCGAAGTTATCTATCGTGAACGCCGCGAAGTTCTTGAAGGTGCCGACATCTCGGAGCAAGTCAAGCAATTTGGCCGCGAGACTGCCACTGCATATATTCAATCTGCGACGAGTGAGGGATACCCAGAGAACTGGGATCTCGAGACACTCTTCACAGCTCTCCACACGCTCTATCCGATCTCCTTCTCCATTGCAGATATGGAAAATGAAGTCGGCAGCCGAGCTGGCCTCGACCAAGAGTTCTTACTCAATAAGGTGCTCTCTGACTTCGATTCTGCATATGCGGCTCGCGAAACGTCGTTGACCACACCCGTAATGCGCGAACTCGAACGCAAGGTCTTGCTCTCCGTTCTTGACCGCAAGTGGCGCGAACACCTTTACGAAATGGATTATCTCCAAGAGGGAATTGGGCTCCGAGCCATGGCGCAGCGCGATCCATTAGTGGAATACCAGCGTGAAGGTTATGACCTCTTTATGGCGATGATGGATTCCATCAAAGAAGAGCTTGTTGGCTTCATCTTCCATGTCGAAGTAGAAGTAGATAATTCCGCAAGCGAAGGTGCACCGCTCGTAGAAGCAAAGGGGCTCTCGCCTGCGATTGCTCCGGCTACTCAGTTGCGTTATTCAGCTGCCGATGAAGATGGATCAGTCGTAGCAACAGGTGGCGATTCCACCTCTCGCAACGCTCCTTGCCCATGCGGTTCTGGCAAGAAGTACAAGCGCTGTCACGGTGCTGCTTAAAGCAGCACCAGTTCAGTACAGACCCAGCGACCGTCCACGCCTTCAAAGCGAAGCATGAGTGCGCGAACTCGTTCGCCAATTCTTAGCGTCACTGTTGTCTCGGCAATACTCTCATGAGGTCGCGCAATATAAATTTTGCGAATCCGTGGTCGCTCGGAAACAATGCTCGGACGGTTGATGATCTGTAGATGAACTTTCCGATGACTCCACCGCGCTAATTGAGCAGCAGTTCGTTTTCCACTCCAAATCTCAACAAGTGCTAAAACAAAGCTACTCACCCATTCATCAATGTGTGGGAGTTCTGATTCTGGTGTTACCTGTGGAAGTTCATCTTCATGTGGCGCTTGGCCATCAATATTTCCCTGCCATGTGGGAACGAGAAAGAGTCGTGGTGGGTTAACGATTTTCGCTTCTGCCATGAGTGACTGTTCTTGAGCCACTCGGGACTCATCGGCAAAGATGCGCAACATCGGATGACGCCAGAGTTCGGCATCAATGGGTGCGGGCGCTGCAGTCGTGGGATTGACCCGATCTCGAATGACTACACGCGAATGGGTGTTCTGTGGTCGAGTGGCTTGCTGGGCAGTGGGGAGGGAGTAATCGTTCATGTGGTGAAGAATTACTGAGCTCGGAAATCACGACTTCATCCAAAAGGATGAATTTCATCGGCTAACTACCTCGGTTACTCACTGTAATGGTGTGGAAGAGCGGCCAAACCGGCTGACCAACACTGTTATTCATCTCCCATGATTGATTTAGCGCATGAATACAAGAAGCGGCCCCGAGCATTTATCGGTGCCGGAATTATTGCCCTCTCTTTTCTCGCAGCAGTAGCGATTTCACATGCTGCAAATCGAAGCGTTGAAGTGTGGGCTTTGAAAAATCCCGAGCCGGCAGGGGTGACGCTCGAACCGGGCATGGTGAAACGTGTGAAGGTCTATCTGCCGGAAAGCTTGGCGCTCTATTTGCCAGCCTCCCAAGATATTTCACATCGCCTCCTTGCCACTGGCGCCGGCGCAGGGGAGTTAATTCCCCGTCAAAACTTATCTACTCAAGGTGTGGGCGCCACTCGTCGGCAAGTGCCGATTAAAGTCAATAAGGTGGATCTCCCCACTGATCTGCAAGCCAATGATCTCGTTGATCTCTACCTACTCCCCACTAAAGACAGTGGTAGCGCCGGGAGCGCGGCAATGATCGCTCGTGCCATTCGCGTGATCTCGGTGGACAATCGAGCGAGAGATCTCGGTGGAGATGTGGGACTGCTCTGCGATATGGATGAGAAAGTGATCGCCGATTTTCTCTCAGCCTACGGGGCGGGCCGAATCGTTGTGGTGCGCCATGGCCGTTGAAAACTCTGAACTCACTCAAATCACAGCTATCACTGCCGTAGGAAATAGCGATGATGAAGATTTCATTGTGCAATTAGTAGATTCGCAAGGTTGGCAAATTAGATATCGCGCTGTCGATCTAGGAGATTTAGAAGAGTACTTTCTCCATCAGAGCGATGACAGTAGCGACGTTCTCATAATTCGAAGTGATTTCCAGGGTTTCGACATTTCTCGGATTGTCGATCTGAAGCCGGCCGGATTGCAGATCATCTCACTAGATGGCACCCCGGTCACCAGTCATCTCATCATGACTCACCTTCGGGCAGAACTGCGCAACCCAACTTTTAAGGCTGACGTGGAACGGCAGGATAAAGCGCAGAGCTCAGAGCAAACCCACCGACCGGTCATCGCAATTTCAGGAACGAGTGGCTCTCCTGGAATGAGTCGACTCGCCATTGACCTCGCGGGAGCGCTGCTCTCGCAATCACAAGTAGTGCTCTGGGAGATTGAAGGAAGTGGTGGCGTGCTGGACTATCTCTGGGAGCAAGAGCACGGGACATCCTCTGGAAGCGAGTTAGAGATTCGATCAATCCCTAGTGGAAGTGATGTGAATCAGTTGACCTTCTCCCACGATGAACTCCACATTCTCGATCTGGGAACTTTCCCAGAACTCGCGCATCTGGCACAGGATCGGCGCTGGCGTCCACATCTAATCAATTATCTTCTCGACAACTCCGACCATTTGATCTACACCGTTGCTGCGACCGGACTTCATTTGCTCTGGCTAGAAGAGTTCGTCACTAATTTCCCTAAGCAACTACGGAGTATCCCCATCACCTACTTATTGACACCGCACCACAACTCTCGATCAGATCGGGCCATCGAAGAGCGGTTTCGAAAGCTCACCGAGGGAGAGCGGGCGCTGGTTCTTGCTCCCGAGGATTCCCGGGGCCGCGCCCAATCCCTTGGCCAGTTGCTACTATTGATTGATGAGCGCGATTGATGAGTTGATTGAGACGCAGACTGCGCTCTCGGCCGAGGATCGTGCCCGACTTGCAGAACTGCTTGCTGAGTGGCAACTTCTCTCTGATCTCTCCTTTGCCGATCTCGTGCTCTGGGTTCCCAGGCGTAAGGATTATCAGAGTTGGCCAGAAGGTCATCTCGCCATTGCGCATATTCGCCCGACAACTGCAGCGACCGTATTCACGCATGACATGGTCGGGGAAGAGCTCTCTTGGGGTGCTAATGCCCGTATTGATTCATCGCTCTCCACCGGCGAGATCGTTCGTGATACCGAACCTGAATTAGTGGGGGAGGTTCTCGTTAAAGAGGAGACCGTCCCCGTCCTCTTTGACGGTCGAGTGATTGCTGTGATTTCGCGCCATCGAAATGCAGAATTGATGCGCTCTCCTTCGCG
>CAIQXR010000263.1 GCA_903875815.1 uncultured Actinomycetes bacterium | reverse complement strand
TTCGACAAATTCGCCGCCCGTCTTCTCCATCTCATATTTGCCTGGTGTGGCAGAGAGATAAACGGTCTGACCTTTGCGCTCAAGAAACTCTTCAAAGCGAAGTGGGCGATTATCCATCGCACTCGGCAAACGGAAACCGTGTTCGACTAGGGTGCGTTTGCGTGAAGCATCGCCTTCAAACATGGCGCCAATCTGCGGAACGGTCACATGCGACTCATCGATGACTACCAAGAAATCCTCTGGGAAATAATCGAGCAAGCAGTTAGGGGGTGACCCGGCATCGCGGCCATCGATATGGCGGGAGTAGTTTTCGATTCCCGAGCAGAAGCCCAATTGTTGGATCATTTCGATATCAAAGGTCGTTCTCATGCGTATGCGCTGAGCTTCGAGTAATTTATTCTGGCGTTCAAAGAGATCGACTCGCTCTTCCATCTCGGTCTGGATCTGCGAAACAGCTCGCTTCATCGTTTCGGGGCCAGCGGCATAGTGACTAGCCGGGAAGATGTACATCTCCTCCTCGTCGCGGATAATTTCACCGGTCAACGGATGAAGCGTCATCATCTTCTCGATCTCATCGCCAAACATTTCAATCCGCAACGCAAACTCTTCATACATCGGAATGATTTCGATCGTATCGCCGCGGACTCGGAATGTGCCGCGCTCGAACGCCATATCGTTTCGCTTGTATTGGATATCGACAAATTTGCGTAAGAGTTGGTTGCGCTCGATGGAATCGCCAACTTTGAGGCGAATCATCCGATCGATATATTCCTGCGGCGTGCCTAAACCATAGATGCATGAGACGGTCGCAACTACGATCACATCGCGCCGGGTCAGGAGCGCATTAGTAGCCGAGTGGCGGAGCCGCTCCACTTCAGCATTGACCGAGCTGTCCTTTTCAATAAAGGTGTCGCTCTGCGGAACATACGCTTCTGGTTGGTAATAGTCGTAGTAAGAGACGAAATATTCCACGGCATTATTCGGTAGCAATTCCCGAAACTCGTTGGCCAATTGCGCAGCCAGCGTCTTATTAGGTGCCAGAACCAAAGTGGGTCGCTGTAGCTTCTCTATCAGCCAGGCAGTAGTCGCGGACTTTCCAGTACCAGTCGCACCGAGCAACACAACATCTTTCTCACCCGCATTAATCCGGCCAGCAAGCTCCTCTATGGCATGGGGCTGATCGCCCGAAGGAACGTACTCACTAATGACTTGGAAAGGATTGAGCTTTCGCTCCAGATCGGAGATGGCTCTCATGCTTCACCGCGCGAAGCCAAGATCTGCAGCAGCTCCCATAACTCTTCTACCTGGCGCAAGAGATGATCCGAATCCCCATCATTACTTAAGTGGTAATCACAGATGGCGGCGCGTTCTTCATCGCTTGCCTGCGTGGCAAGACGCTTCTCGATCTCATAAACTTTCATGCCGCGCTGTATCAACCGTGCTTTTCGCACTTCTAACGGCGCAGAAATCGCGACAGCTTTGTTGAAGCGAGATCGACCATGGGTTTCGACGAGTAACGGTATTTGATTGATGATGACATCGCCTGGCTGGGCAGAGGCGACCACATCTGCGAATGCTTGTTGAATGCGGGGATGGGTAATGGCTTCAAGATCTTTTCGAGCGTTCGGGTCAGCAAAAACGATGGCACCAAGGGCGGCGCGGTCGATATCGCCATCACGCAAAATCTCGTCACCGAATCGGGCGAGAACCTCGTCGAAGCCGGCGCTCCCCCGCGCAATCACATCTCGAGCCAATTGATCGGAGTCCACCACGATGGCGCCAAGTTCAGCGAAGAATTCTCCAGCCAGGGATTTACCCGAGCCAATTCCGCCGGTGAGCGCTACCGTCAACATGGTGCAAGCCTATCTTTTCTCATCAAAAAGGTTGGTTCGAAGGTTGGAAGGAAGATTTGCAAACGAAACTCGAGCGGGGAAATGAAAAGGGCCCCAGCTTTCGCCAAGGCCCTTAACTCTAGATTGAGTGATTGCTTATTCAGCAGCCACTTCTTCGCCAGCAGCTTCAGCAGCAGCATTTGCAGCCTTTGCCTCTTCCTTCTGCTTGCGGTGCGCAAGGAAGCGAGCCTGAGCTTCAGCGTACTGACGCTCCCACTCTTCGCGTTGCGCTTCAAAGCCTGGACGCCATTCTTGTGAATCAGCATCGAAGCCTTCTGGATAAATGAAGTTACCTTCAGCATCGTAACGAGCAGCCATTCCGTACTGAGTTGGATCGAATGCTTCGATCTCCACTTCATGACCTTCATTAGCTTGCTTAAGTGACAAGGAGATACGGCGGCGCTCAAGATCGATATCGATGATCTTCACGAATAGCTCGTCGCCCACCTGAACAACCTGCTCGGGAATCTCAACGTGGCGTTCAGCCAACTCTGAGATGTGAACGAGTCCTTCGATTCCTTCGAAGACGCGAATAAAGGCACCGAATGGAACGAGCTTGGTGACTTCACCAGGAACAACTTGGTTAATGGTGTGGGTGCGAGCAAATGCCTGCCATGGATCTTCTTGAGTTGCCTTGAGGGAGAGCGAGACACGCTCGCGCTCGAAATCAACTTCAAGAACTTCAACAGTTACTTCATCGCCCACTTCGACAACCTCTGATGGGTGATCGATGTGCTTCCATGAGAGTTCAGAAACGTGGACGAGACCGTCTACGCCACCAAGATCTACGAAGGCGCCAAAGTTAACAATGGAGGAGACAACTCCGGTACGGACTTGACCCTTCTGCAACTGGTTGAGGAATGTGGTGCGAGATTCAGATTGAGTCTGCTCGAGGTATGCACGACGTGAAAGGACCACGTTATTGCGATTCTTATCGAGTTCGATGATGCGAGCTTCAACCTGCTTACCAATGTAAGGAGTGAGGTCACGGACGCGACGCATTTCAACGAGTGATGCTGGCAAGAAGCCGCGAAGACCGATATCAACGATCAAGCCGCCCTTAACAACTTCAATAACAGTACCGACGACAACTTCGTCGCGTTCCTTCTTGCCTTCGATCTCGCCCCAGGCACGCTCGTACTGAGCACGCTTCTTGGAGAGGATGAGGCGACCTTCTTTATCTTCCTTCTGAAGAACAAGGGCTTCGACGCGATCGCCGACTGAGACGATCTCTGATGGATCGATGTCGTGGCGGATAGAGAGCTCGCGTGATGGAATCACACCTTCGGTCTTGTAACCGATATCGAGCAATACTTCTTCGCGATCAACTTGAACAACGATTCCGGAGACGAGATCTCCGTCGTTGAAATTCTTAATGGTGCCTTCGATTGCGGCAAGGAAATCTTCTGCTGAGCCAATGTCATTGACTGTGATTTGTGAAGTCAAGGTTCTCCGTAGGGATAGAAAGTCGTCATGGATAAATCCACGTCCCGGCGCTTTGCCGTGAAGGGCCAAGGTTACTTTGGTGAGCGTAGGATCAGCAAATGAGCTCCTACTGGCAGATCCTGCGACATCGCCCGGCGTTGTTGCTCCTTCTGAGCGCATTTCCTGGCCGGTTGGCCTATGGCATGGTCTCGCTGGCCATCTACTTCAAGGTTCAGCATGCCTCGGGCTCGATCGCTACTGCCGGGCTGGCTGTTGGCCTCAACGGCTTGGCTGGCGCCCTGACTGCTGGCCCCCGATCCAGCCTGGGCGATCGATTCGGAATTCTGATTCCGCTGCGAATTCTTGTTCCCGGCTATTCACTACTTCTCTTCATTTTCGGGCATGCGCACGGCAATTTTCTCCTAGTGCTTCTCGCTTTCGTTCTTGGCTTTAGCGCTCCCCCAATAAATCTCTCAGTGCGCCCACTCTGGAAAATATCCGTTCCGCACGAATGGTTGCGGGCAACATATGCAGTCGACACCGCAGTCATGAGCATCAGTTCGGTGATTGGTCCCGTCATTGCCACCACTCTTTCACTCTCCAAGCACCCGAGTTTCGCCATTGATAGCGCCGCTATCGCCATGTTCTGCGGCGGGGTCGCGCTGAATTTCTTGCCACAGAGCCGAGTATGGAAACCAGAAACGCTCACGACGAAAAAGCGAGTGAACTTATTTAGAGTGCCGGCGATGCGCTTGATGATGATTGAGGGCTCGTTGATCGGCCTGGGTATCGGCGCATTCGAAATTGCAGTACCCGCGACTTCTACGCTTCATCATGTACCCCACATGGCTGGCCGGATTTTCTCAGTCTTTGCCATCTTCAACATTTTGGGAAGTTTGGTGGGTGGCTTAATCACTACTCGCACATCTCCACTCAAAGGATTTATCGCAACATATTCCTGCTGGGTTATTGCTAGCGCGCCGTTGTGCCTGACTTCCCCCAATTGGACCTTGTTGATTGTCGTCTCCCTCATGGGCTTCGCCAATGGCGCTCAACAAGTCTTTTATTGGGAGATTACGGAATTGATTCGCCCACGTGGATCGGCCATCTCCGCTCAAGGCTGGCTCTGGACGGTTGAAGGTTCTTTCATGGCAGCGGGTTCCACCATCGGCGGCGCGATCAGCCAACGCTTTGGCGTTCAATGGACTTTTCTAGGGACCACGCTCTTCTTGGTTCTTGGACTAGCGCTCATACTGTGGAAGCGAGCACTTCTTCATGCGGCCAATCATGTCCCGAGTCCGCAATCTAATCTTCGCGCACTTGAAGAGATCGATGGCCAAGAACGTCAGTGAGCTGCTAGGTCCCAGCTTTTACCGATTCCAATATTTACATCCAATGGCACAGTGAGTTGTGCGGCGCTGCCCATCTCACGACGAACTAGCTCTGACAATATCTCCTCTTCGCCAGGAGCAACTTCAAGAATTAATTCATCGTGAACTTGCAGAATCAAGCGTGACTTCAGTGATTCAGTCGTTATTGCTCGTTCAACATTGAGCATCGCCACTTTAATAATGTCAGCAGCTGATCCTTGGATCGGAGCATTGAGCGCCATGCGCTCGGCCACTTCGCGCCTGGCCCGGTTCTCACTCGTGAGATCGGGAAGATAGCGGCGTCGACCAAGAATCGTTTCGGTATAGCCCTTAGTTGCTGCTTCTTTAACAACGCTCTTCAAATAATCTCGAATGCCGCCAAAGCGCGCGTAGTACTGATCCATCAAAACTGCGGCATCGGTCGGCGAGAGATCGAGTTGTTGGGCCAGACCATAAGCAGAGAGCCCGTAGGCCAAACCGTAAGACATCGCCTTAATTTGCCGGCGCATTTCAGCATCAACCTCGGTGGGCTTCACGCCAAAGACGATCGAGGCAACCGTGGAGTGAAGATCCTCGCCACTCTTGAACGCTTCGATCAGGCTCTCATCTTTAGATAAGTGCGCCATGATGCGCATTTCAATTTGGCTGTAATCGGCAGTCAAAAGAGTCGCGTACGGCTTCTGCGAAACGAAGCAGTCGCGAATTTTGCGACCTTCTTCAGTGCGTACCGGAATGTTCTGCAAATTTGGGTTAGTCGATGAAAGCCTGCCAGTAGCAGTGACCGTCTGCTGAAAAACAGTGTGAATGCGGTCATCCTCTTCAATAGCAGAGATCAGACCATCAACGGTTGTGGCCAACTTGCTGGTCTCACGTATCCGCAGCAGATGCTGAAGGATGGGGTGTTTTGTCTTGGCGAAGAGCCAATCGAGACTTTCAGCATCGGTGGTGTATCCGGTCTTGATTTTCTTGGTCTTTGGCAGGCCCAATTCATCGAAGAGAATCACTTGAAGTTGCTTGGGTGAAGCGACATTAAATTCGCGCCCCGCCACCTCGTGAGCAGCTTTAGTTTCGCGCTCTACTTCCCCGCGGAAGAAAGCGGAGAGATCGCCCAATTTATCGGGGTCGACAGCAATGCCAGCGCTCTCCATATTGGCTAATTCAATAAGCACGGGGATTTCCAATTCGTGCATAAGCGCAAGCATTTCGCGCTCTTTGAGTTCGGCCTCTAAGATCGGAACGAGCGTGAAAATTGATATCGCGCCCTGTCCATCGTAGGACGAGAAGAGCGACTCCTCCGCCTCGGCATTCACGATGCCGAGATATCGCTCGGTTAGATCATGAAGCTCGAGATTTCGGGTTCCCGGATTAATCAAGTAGGCGGCAAGTTCAGTATCAAAGACAATGCCCTCGAGCGGATAGGAGCGGGCAATCAACTTCGCGCCATGAAGATATTTAGGAAGCTTCGCATCTACCGACCAAGCACCCAGTTCTGCAGATCGAACAATAAAGAGTGTCTTCGCATCGAGTGCAACTGAATACTCTTGAATTTCACCTTCGATGAGCGAGAAATGAATGGCGATCGGATCAGTCCGGCCAGCCAATTTCTTATCGAGTTCCTGAAAAGTAATCTCCACACCGGCAATCGCCTTGGCGGCGACGCTCGCCTTTTTGGGCTCCTTAGTTTGTGTGGGTTTTTCGCTGGATGCTGCAGACGAACCAGTTAATACTTTTATTCGCTCTTTGAGCGCTTTGATTTCCAGGGTATCGAAAAGTGCAGCTAGTTTCGGCTCATCAACGCCACCCCATTTGAGGGCGTCGATAGTTGTACCAAGTTCCATATCAGATCGGAGTTTGGTGAGTTCTTGATTGAGGCGCACGCCGTCGAGATGGGCGCGCAGTGACTCTCCCACTTTGCCCGAGACTTTCTCGACATTGTTTAGCAGCGAATCTAAGTTGCCGTATTCAACAATCCATTTGGCAGCTGTCTTCTCCCCCACGCCCGGAATAGATGGCAAGTTGTCGGAAGGATCTCCCCGCAGCGCTGCGAAATCGGGGTATTGCGCAGGAGTGAGACCATATTTTTCTAGAACTGCAGCCGGTGTCATGCGAGCAAGATCTGCGACACCCTTCTTGGGATAAAGAACAGTGGTCGCCTCATTCACTAATTGGAATGAGTCACGATCACCGGTAGAGATCAAGATTTCAAAGCCTTCGGCCTCGGCGCGTTTAGCGAGTGTGGCAATGATGTCATCAGCCTCAAAGCCCTCGACGGCAAAATGGGTAATACCGAAATTGGCGACTAATTCTTGGAGATAGCCCATCTGGGAGCGGAACTCGTCGGGCGTAGCGCTGCGCTGTGCTTTATATTCAGGGAAACGTTCACTGCGAAAAGTCTTACGTGAGACATCGAATGCCGCCGCGATATGTGTGGGCTTCTCATCGCGAATCAGATTGGTGAGCATGGATGCGAAACCATAGATGGCATTTGTGGCTTGTCCCGAAGCGGTAGAAAAATTCTCGACGGGGAGAGCGTAAAAAGCGCGGTAGGCCAAGGAATGGCCATCAATTAACAACAAGCGCTTGGTTTCACTCACGAGCGCGAGTCTATGCGGGGATACTGCCAGAGTTGGGATTTGCGGTTTAGAATTCCCACATGACCTCCGAGATTGATTACCTGGCCATCATCAAAGAGCGCGGCAGCGGGGCGCTTGATAAGAAGATGGGAATAGAGATCCTCGAAGCATCGCCGACTCGATTAGTAGGCCGCATGCCGGTAGAAGGAAATACCCAACCGATCGGCCTCCTGCACGGTGGCGCTAACGTTGTTCTCGCCGAAAGCCTTGGTTCGATTGGCACCCAGCTCCATGCTGGTCCAGATCGTAAAATCGTCGGCGTTGACATCAACGCCACTCACCACAAATCTGCAATGTCGGGATTTGTTACTGGTGTCGCTACTGCAGTATCACTCGGCAAAACCATGTGCAGCTATGAGATTGTGATAACAAATGAGGCAGGGATGCGAACCTGTACGGCGCGCATCACCTGCCTCATTTTGGCAGAGCGTTAATAGCTACTGCTGTAATAACTTACTTCGATTAGTGATGTCCCTTTTCGGCGCCAGTGCCTAGATAAGCAGCGCGAACAGCAGGGTCATTGAGTAGATCAGAGGCCTTTGCCTCTTTCACAACTTTGCCAGTCTCAAGAACATAGGCGCGATCAGCGCGCTGAAGCGCTTGCTGAGCGTTCTGTTCCACCAAGAGAATGGTGACGCCTTGCTTGTTGATCTCGGTAATGATGTTGAAGATATTTTGAATCATCATGGGCGCAAGACCCATGGATGGTTCATCGAGAAGCAAGACCTTAGGACGAGCCATCAAGGCGCGACCGATTGCCAACATCTGCTGCTCGCCACCGGAGAGAGTTCCGCCCGCTTGCTTGATGCGCTCCTTCAAACGGGGGAAGAGGCTGTATACGCGCTCGAGATCCTCTGCCATTTCGGCGTCGCGATTCTTACGGAAATACTTTCCAATTTCGAGGTTTTCCAGAACGGTCATGCCAGGGAAAATTCCACGACCTTCTGGCGCCTGTGATATTCCAAGCTCCACGCGCTTATGCGCAGGCATCTTCGAAATATCTTGACCATCAAAGATGATCGCTCCCCCGCCGACTGGGCGAAGTCCCGAGATGGTTTTTAGCGTGGTGGTCTTACCGGCGCCGTTAGCGCCAATGAGTGAAACGATCTCGCCTTGATTGACGGTAACTGAAATACCCTTGATGGCCTCGATCTTGCCGTAGAAGACTCGTAGATCTTTAATTTCCAGATTCATCGGCGGGCGCTCCTAAGTAGGCTTCGATAACTTTAGGGTCATTTTGAACAACAGATGGCAGATCATCAGCGATCTTGACGCCGAAATCCAAAACCATAACGCGATCAGAGATTCCCATGATGAGCGACATATCGTGTTCGATAAGCAGAACGGTGTAACCAGCGTCGCGAATACGCTTGATGGTTGCAGCAAGTTCTACCTTCTCTTGTGGGTTAAAACCAGCAGCTGGCTCGTCCAGAAGAAGCAGCTCTGCGCCAGTTCCCATCGCGCGCGCAATCTCCAACCGACGCTGAACGCCATAAGGAAGGTTACGAGCCAAGCGATCCTCGTATTCAGCGATTCCGATAAATTCCAGAATCTCATGTGCCTTAGCGCGGGCTGCCTTCTCAGTCTTGCGAGAGCGAGGCGATCCGAAGAGTGAACCGACCAGACCGACTTTGCTATGAACGTCGGACGCTGTGATCACATTCTCAAGCGCAGTCATATCGCCCCAGAGGCGAATGTTCTGGAAAGTACGAGCAATACCGCCTTGAGTAATTTCAAAACGCTTCTTGCCGACGATCGACTTTCCCTTGAAGGTGATGTCGCCTGATGAAGGCTGATAGACACCAGTGATCATGTTGAAGACGGTGGTCTTGCCGGCGCCGTTAGGTCCGATCAAAGCCAGGATCTCTTGCTTGTTGATATGAAGATCAACTGCATTGAGCGCAGTAACGCCACCAAAGTTCTTGGTGAGAGCCTTAAGTTCGAGGAGTTTTTCAGACATTACTTAGCTCCTTTCTCGGATAGCTCAGCGGCGCTCTTGAGCGCTTTCTCACGCTTCTTGCGAGGCAAGATGCCATCAGGCCGGAAGTTCATAATGACTACAAGTGTGATTCCAAAGACCAATTGACGGGCATTGGAGATGAAGCGAATGCGCTCGGGGAGGTAAGCAAGGAATACACCGCCGAGAACAACACCCCAGATATTTCCAATTCCACCAAAGACAACGCAGGAGAGAATCAGAACGGAGATATTAAATGTGAAAGCTTCTGGAGAGACGTACAGCGTCTTGGAGGCATAGACCACGCCTGCCGCTCCGCCAACACCAGCACCAAGCACGAATGACCAGATCTTGTACTTAAGAGTGGGAACACCCATGAGCTCTGCCGCATCTTCATCCTGACGAATCGCTTCCCATGCGCGGCCGGGACGGCGAACGGTGAGGCGGCGAATCATCCAGATAGTCAGCAGGATGAGTGCCAATACCAACCAATAGAAGGAATTTGGGGTCATGATGTTGAAGTCGATGCCAAAGGTACGTGGCGGGTTAGGAACGTTTGCAATTCCGTTAGGACCACCAACATTCTGAGTATTGAGCGCAGTGATGCGAACAATTTCACCGAAGCCCATCGTCACAATCGCGAGGTAGTCACCGCGCAGACGAAGGGTAGGAATGCCGAGCAGTACGCCCGCGATCATCGCGAATGCGATGCCGATAGGAAGAATTTCCCAAGTATTAAGGTGAGTGTGCTTACCCAAAACCGCCATGGTGTAGGCGCCGATTGCGAAGAAGGCAACGTAGCCAAGATCGAGCATTCCCGACTTTCCGACCACGATATTGAGGCCGAGTGCCATAAGTACAAACATGCCTACGGGATATACGAGCACATCTTGGAAGGAGCTGATCGGTGTATTAAGGAAATTACTGAATGAGTAATTACCTGCGAATGGAAGAAGTCCCGCTACAAGGATGGCGAAGAGAGCAAAAATGGTGCGCTCCGCCCGACCCCAACCGGCCCAGATATTGGCGCCTTTGTCACGAAGATTGAAATTGCGAATAGTAGACATATTTCTCACACTCTCGTCTGCTGAACGGCTTCGCCGAAGAGCCCATTAGGTCGGAAGAGAAGGACGATAACTAGGACAAGGAAGACTGTGATCGCCTTCCATTGTGAACCCAAAACTGCCGAGGCGTAGGTCTCGAGCAGGCCAAGTGCCAATCCCCCAACGAATGCACCGCGAATATTTCCAATACCGCCAAGCACTGCAGCGGTGAAGGCTGCAATGCCAATATTGAAGCCGATGTTGAATTTTGTTGCCTCGTAGACGGTTTCGAAGAAGAAAGCTGCGGCGCCAGTCATTAACCCACCGATAAGGAAGGTAATAGAGATAACGCGATTGAGGTTGATGCCCATGAGCTTGGCAGTCTCTTCATTCATAGAGACGGCGCGAATGCCCTTGCCCAAGCGAGTGTGATTCACAAAGCGCTGAAGGAAGAAGTACATAATCGGTGCGACGATAAAGACGAGGAGTTGATCCACGCGGATATTTGCACCGAGGACGGTGAAGAGCGATGACTTATGGAGTAGCTCTGGGGCAATTACCGAGCGACCATGAGTAAAGAGTGAGACAGACTCACTGAGGACGATCGACATACCAATTGCGGAAATCAGCGGCGCGAGGCGATTGGAGCCACGTGAGCGAAGGCGACGATAAGCGATGAGTTCGACCAAAACTGCCGTTACTGCTGATGCGATCATTGAAGCAACTAAGCAGAAGAGCATGCTGTATAGGAGCGTAAATCCATGGCTATTGGCACTATTGGGCTGATGTCCCAAAATGTCGCGCGACACAACAACGGTCGCAAATGTGCCGATCATAAAAATTTCTGAATTCGCGAAGTTGATCATGCGAAGCACGCCGTAGACCATCGTGTAACCCAATGAAATGAGTACGTAAATGAATCCTTGGACTGCGCCCGAAAAGGTCAACTGCCAGAACTGACTTATGAGGGTGTGCAAGTCGGTCTCCTAGATGAGCTAGTTAGGTTCGAGTCACTGCCCTGGGCCGATACCGGCTGCGGACAACGGCGTAACTCTATATGAGAAAAAGGCCCCCTCGCGAACGAGGAGGCCTTTCTTTTACTGCTTATTTACTGGATTTCTCCAAGAAGAGATCAATAATTACTTGATCTGTCCCTGTGAAATGATGACTCCACCCTTAACGAGGAAGCCGTTGATGAAGCCAGCACCAGCGGTGTCACCATTCGCATCGAACTTGATGGTGTTACCCATGAGGCCCTTGAAGGTGTTTGCGTTGATGTACTTCTGGATTGCAGCGCGGGTAAGTGCGCCGTGTGAGATCGCTGTAAGGATGATGTTTGCAGCATCGAAGTCTTCTGTCGCGTAGGTACCAGCATCTGCGCCAGTAACCTTCTTGAAGTCAGCAGAGATCTTTGCGCCTGCATCCTGGAATACAGCAGATGAAGCTGTGAGGCGTGCGCCTTCAGCAGCTGCACCAGCACCAGTGATGAATCCTGGATCGTAGGTTCCGTCGCCTGATGCGAAGATACCGGTGAAACCAGCGTTGCGGAGCTGCTTAACGAATGTTGCAGCCTGTGCGTAGTAACCAGAGTAGATAACAACGTTAGCTGCGCCAGCCTTGATCTTTGAGATCACAGCAGAGAAATCAAGTGTGGCGTTTGTGCCATCAACTGAATCCTTGCCAACAGTCTTTGCACCAAGCTTGGTGAGTGCTGACTGGACGTATCCATCAAGACCAACACCGTATGAAGACTGATCGTTAACTACGTATACAGCTGGGCTTGAAACACCCTTGATTGCGTATGCAGCAAGTGCTGGACCCTGCTTGTCATCCTTAGATGGCAAACGGTGGAAGACCGGGCCACCAAAGTCTGGTGATGAAGGATCGGTCAAGGTAACGCGGGTTGCTGATGGTGAAACCAATGGCAATCCTGCAGCCTTGTAGTAAGGGAATGAAGCAACTGATGCACCTGAGAATGCAGGTCCAACGATTGCAACGATTGACTTGTCCTTAGCGGTTCCTGGTGCAACGACAGATGCGCCTGGGCCTGAACCCTGATCATCGATCTGCTTGAGACCAATCTGGAAACCTGGGTGCTTTGCATTGTAGAGAGATAGTGCGTACTTAACGCCAGCGATCTCATCGAGACCTGTCTGCTTGTTATCTCCGGTCAATGGACCCTGGTAGCCGATGTAGAGCTTGTAATCTGCTGCGTGAGCTGATGTTGCAACTGCGCTACCTGAAATCAGGGTTGCTGCTGCTACAAGAGCGACGCTGAGCTTTGTCTTCTTGTTCATGTAGACCTTCCTGTAGATGAACTATGGCGATGAAATCGCCCTAGGTACTGCCTGTTTCCCGGGACAGGGAGGTGTAAAGAGTAAAGGTGAACTAAGGGTGAATACAAATAAAAGGGCGCCAAAATCAGCAAAAATGGCGCCTTTTACAGGATTGTTACATGGAATTGAGCGCAACTGCGAGACCTTTGCAGCGGCTCCCCGCACGTCACTTACTTAAGGCTGGCTTAGCGCTCCGGGACCGAATCCGGCGAAATCACAGCCTGGGCTACTGCCTTCATGCTCAGACGGCGATCCATGGCTGCTCGCTGAATCCAACTAAATGCTTCAGGTTCGGAAAGATTAAGTGCGGCCATCAAGATTCCTTTTGCACGATCAATAACTTTTCGCGTCTCTAGTCGCTCATGCAAATCAGCAACTTCATCTGCCAACGCTCTCATTTGCGAGTGGCGAGATACTGCTATTTCAATTGCGGGAACGAGATCTGCTATCGAAAATGGCTTCACTACATAGGCCATCGCGCCTGCGTCACGTGCACGTTCCACGAGTTCGCGCTGTGAGAATGCGGTCAACATCAGAACTGGTGCGATATCGATAATGGACTGTGCTGCAGTGATTCCATCCATCTCGGGCATTTTGACATCCAGGATTGCAAGATCGGGGCGATGTTCTTGCGCTAGAGCTACCGCTTCTACGCCATTAGTTGCTTGCGCAACGACCTGATAGCCAGCTTCCGTCAGCATCTCGACTAAATCCATGCGAATGATCGCTTCGTCTTCTGCGACCAGAATGCGCACCGGCGTGCTTAGCTGACTCATGTGCCTCGAGTCGGATTTGAACCGACACTGTGCGGATTTTGAGTCCGCCCTCTCTACCGTTGGAGTACCGAGGCTTGCCACGAAGTATAACTGGCAGTGGGCTTACTCAAGAATTGACTAGGTCGATCCCTATTTGCGGTAAGCGGCGGCAGTGCCATCAACGGCATCGCCCACGCGGTGTACGCGCATGGCATTGGTAGAGCCAGGAATTCCTGGTGGCGAACCGGCCACAATAACAACGCTCTCACCCTTTTGAACGCGGCCACTCTCGATCAGTAGCGCATCTACCTGCTTCACCATTGCATCGGTGGTATCCACGGTGGGAGAAATCAAGGAGTCGACGCCCCAGGTCAGCGCCAATTGGTTGTACACCTCAGTGATAGGGGTAAGTGCCAAGATCGGAATTGGTGAACGAAGTCGAGACATACGACGGGCTGAATCACCGCTTTGGGTAAAGGCAACGAGCAATTTCGCGCCAAGAATTCCACCCACTTCGGTCGCTGCCTTAGTGATGGCACCGCCCTTGGTATCTGGAGCAGCTAGAAGTGCCGGGATGCGATGGAGCATCTCTTCTTCGGTGCGTTCAATAATGCGTGCCATGGTGGCAACCGCTTCAATGGCAAAATCTCCGACAGAAGTCTCACCAGAAAGCATGAGCGCATCGGCGCCATCGAGAACGGCATTAGCGCAGTCAGTCGCTTCAGCGCGTGTCGGACGTGAGTTAGTGATCATCGAATCAAGCATCTGAGTTGCCACAATAACGGGCTTAGCCGCAGCGCGAGCAAGTTCAATGCATCGCTTCTGAACTAGTGGCACCTCTTCGATCGGCATTTCAACGCCGAGGTCGCCACGAGCAACCATGATGCCGTCAAAGGCGGCGACGATCTCTTCAAGAGCATCGACAGCTTGTGGCTTTTCGATCTTGGCAATGACTGGGCGGCGGATGCCCTCTTGATCCATGATGGCGTGAACATCGATGATGTCAGCGGCATTGCGGACGAAGGAGAGGGCGATGAAATCGGCGCCAGCGCGAAGTCCCCAACGAAGATCTTCTTTATCTTTTTCGGAGAGTGCAGGAACAGATACGGCAACGCCCGGCAAGTTAATTCCCTTGTTATTGGAAACTGCTCCTGGCTCGATGCATTTAGTGACAACATCGTTGCCCTTAACTTCAACGACCTCGACAGTTACTTTGCCGTCGTCGATCAAAATGCGATCGCCCGGCTTGCAATCTCCTGGTAAACCTTTGTAGGTAGTACCCACGCGCTCCTTTGTGCCAGGAACTTCATCAGTCGTAATGGTGAAAATGTCGCCGCGAGCAAGCTGGTGTGGACCATTTTCAAATCGCGCTAACCGAATCTTGGGACCTTGTAAGTCAACGAGAATTGCGACTGGCTTTCCGGCTTTAGCAGCTGCTTCACGTACTCGATCTAAGCGAGCTTGATGCTCGTCATATCCGCCATGAGAGAGATTCAAGCGAGCCATATTCATCCCGGCATTGAGAAGTTCTAATACTTTTTCGGGGGCTTCGACTGCTGGGCCCATGGTGCACACAATTTTCGCTCTACGCATGATCGTAACCTTAGCCTAAATAAGAATTGAACTGGTGAGTAGCCATTGTTGCGGGGGCGTATTCCCCCGCGAATCGATGGTTTTACGCGAGCAACTGACGAGTTGTTGGTTCGATCGGGGCAGGAAGTTGAGTCTCCCCCATCAAATATTCATCGACTGCTGAAGCAGCTGATCGACCTTCGGCAATTGCCCAGACGATCAGCGATTGGCCGCGGCCGGCATCGCCAGCGACGAAGACGCCATCGACAGTGCTTTGGAAGTCGCCGGCGCGCTTGATATTTCCACGCTCATCGAACTCCACTTCCAGTTGTGAAAGAAGTGGACTCTTTTCAGGCCCCACGAAGCCCATCGCGAGAAATGCGAGATCAGCTGGGATCTCACGTTCAGAGCCCGCGACTTTTTCGAATTTGCCATTAACAAATTCGGTTTCAACCAATTTAATAGCGCGGAGATTTCCTTCACCGTCACTGAGGAATTCTTCCGTGGAGACGGCATACATACGATCGCCGCCTTCTTCATGCGCACTACTCACACGATAGATCATGGGATAAGTAGGCCATGGTTGAGAGGATGGGCGCTCTTCCGTGGGGCGCGGCATGATCTCGAGCTGAGTAACGCTCGCTGCGCCTTGACGAATTGCGGTACCTAAGCAATCTGCGCCAGTATCTCCGCCACCCAAGATCACAACGTGCTTACCGGCAGCATTGATAGGAGATTCTTCCTTCAATTCACCGAGACCTTGCTTGTTGCCCCATGGCAAATATTCCATCGCTTGATGAACGCCCTTAAGCTCGCGTCCCGGAACATTGAGATCGCGCCAATTGGTCGCACCGACTGCAAGCACGATTGCATCGTACTTAGCACGAAGCGCAGAACCGGTGAGTTCGCCGCCAACATCAACACCAGTACGGAAGCGAGTACCTTCTGCCTCCATCTGATAGATGCGACGATCAAGAATCGCTTTCTCCATTTTGAACTCTGGAATTCCATAGCGCAAAAGTCCACCAACGCGATCAGCGCGCTCATAGACAACGACAGTGTGTCCAGCGCGAGTGAGTTGTTGGGCTGCAGCAAGACCTGCTGGTCCAGAACCGATCACCGCAACGGTCTTGCCGCTGATGCGATCAGGGTGAAGGGGCGTAACAACGCCATTAGCAAATGCTTCTTCAATGGTGCGAAGTTCTACTTGCTTGATGGTTACTGCGTCAGCATTAATTCCGACAACGCAGGCAGTTTCGCATGGCGCCGGGCAAAGACGACCAGTGAACTCAGGGAAGTTATTGGTGGCATGAAGGCGAGCGATTGCGCTCTGCTTCTCACCGCGCCAGATGAGATCGTTCCACTCAGGAATGAGATTGCCGAGTGGGCAACCGTTATGACAGAACGGAATGCCGCAATCCATACAACGACCTGCTTGCTTCTGCAGGTCACCAAATGGCTGCTCGTTGTAGACCTCTTTCCAGTCTTTAATGCGAACATCCACGGGACGGCGAGTAGGTGTCGCACGTGGTGTGGTGAGAAATCCTTTTGGATCAGCCATTGATTGCCTCCATGATTGCTTGATCAGCAGGAACGCCATCGCGCTCTGCTTGCGCGATTACCGAGAGAACTCGGGCATAGTCGCGCGGCATAACTAATGAGATCCGGCTCTTGCCGTTCTCCCAATCGTTGAGAAGTGAATGAGCAACTTCTGAACCAGTTTCGGCGTGGAATGCAGAGAGCATTGCGCGAAGCGGCTCTTCTTGATCAGCTGGCAACGCGAGCACGTCCACCATCTCACCATTAACAAGTCGCGGATCGAGGTCGAGGACGAAAGCGCGGCCACCAGACATACCCGCAGCAAAGTTTCGGCCTGTCTTACCAAGAATGACAGCTGTACCGCCGGTCATGTATTCACAACCATGGTCGCCAACGCCTTCGACGATCGCAGTCGCACCGGAGTTGCGAACGCAGAACCGCTCTCCCACCATGCCGCGAATCATGATCTGACCAGATGTAGAGCCGTAACCAATGACGTTACCTGCGATCACGTTCTCTTCAGACTTGAATGTCGCCTTTTCGTCGGGACGAACGATGATTCGACCACCCGAGAGACCCTTGCCGACATAATCATTGGCATCGCCATACATACGAATGGTGACACCTTGTGGAAGGAAGGCTCCGAGTGATTGGCCGGATGAACCATGGAAGGTGATATCAATCGTTCCCTCAGGCAATCCTGCGCCGCCATGGCGACGAGTGACTTCTGATCCCAGCATTGTTCCCGCCGTTCGATTCACATTCTGAATCGGAAGCGCGATCTTCACTGGAGTGCGATTTTCAAGCGCATCCTTCGCGAGATCAATCAACTTATTATCGAGTGCGGCTGCTAGACCGTGATCCTGAACAGTCGTATTAAAACGAGGCGCATCCGTAGCAAATACTGGTGCCTGGAGTAGTGGAGCGAGATCGAGTCCACTCGCCTTCCAATGATCAACAGCTACTCGAGTATCGAGAACTTCTACTTGTCCGATTGCTTCAGCAAGGGTGCGGAAACCGAGCTTTGCTAGCCACTCGCGAACTTCCTCAGCGATGTACTCAAAGAAAGTCTCGACAAACTCTGGCTTGCCAGAGAAGCGAGCACGTAACTCTGGATTCTGAGTTGCAACACCAACAGGACAGGTATCAAGATGGCAGACGCGCATCATGACGCAACCAGAAACAACTAGCGGCGCAGTAGCAAATCCAAACTCTTCGCCACCGAGCAACGCGGCAATAACAACGTCGCGGCCGGTCTTCATCTGACCATCGACTTGAACCACGATTCGATCGCGAAGGCCGTTGAGCATAAGTGTTTGCTGAGTTTCGGCAAGGCCTAGCTCCCACGGCGCTCCAGCGTGCTTCAAGGAGGTAAGTGGAGAGGCACCTGTTCCGCCATCGTGGCCGGAAATCAAAACAACATCAGCGTGTGCCTTGGAGACACCTGCAGCAACGGTTCCGACTCCCACTTCGGCTACCAACTTCACATGAATGCGCGCCTTGTTATTGGCATTCTTCAAATCGTGAATGAGTTGGGCGAGATCTTCGATGGAGTAAATATCGTGATGTGGCGGTGGTGAGATGAGTCCGACACCTGGCGTGGAGTAGCGAACTTTCGCAATCCATGGATAGACCTTGCCACCAGGAAGCTGACCGCCTTCACCAGGCTTTGCGCCCTGTGCCATTTTGATTTGAATATCATCGGCATTAACGAGGTATTCGCTCGTTACACCAAAGCGACCACTGGCAACCTGCTTGATCGCAGATCGCTTGGAATCACCATTGGCCATAGGCAAATAGCGCTCTGGGCTTTCGCCGCCTTCGCCAGTATTCGATTTTCCACCAATACGGTTCATCGCGATCGCAAGAGTTTCATGAGCTTCGGCGGAAATTGAGCCATAGGACATCGCGCCGGTAGCGAACCGCTTGATGATCTCGGATATTGGCTCTACCTGATCTAGTGGAATTGCAGGACGCAATCCCTCTTTGAAAGTAAAGAGGCCGCGCAGCGTCATCAACTTATGAGATTGATCGTCAATCTTCTGGGTGTAGCGCTTAAAAATGTCATAACGCTTGGCGCGAGTGGAGTGCTGCAAAGTGAAGACCGTCTCCGGATCGAAGAGGTGTGGTTCGCCATCGCGACGCCACTGATACTCGCCACCGATAGGTAAACGCTTGGTGCCAGGAACTTCTCCCCCTGGTGGATAGGCGATGTGATGACGCTTGATCGTCTCTTGCGCGATCGTGTCGAGTGAGACTCCGCCAAGTCGTGAAGTCACACCAGTGAAATACTCATCAACAACTTCCTTGGAAAGACCGATCGCTTCAAATACTTGTGCGCCAGTGTAGGAAGCGATGGTAGAGATACCCATTTTGGACATAACTTTGAGAACGCCCTTACCGAGCGCCTTAATGAGATTTGCTACTGCCTTCTCGGGCGTAATCCCAGTGATCACGCCTTGGCGAACGAGATCTTCTGCAGATTCCATAGCCAAGTAAGGGTTAACGGCTGCTGCGCCGAAACCAACGAGGAGTGCAACATGGTGAACTTCGCGCACTTCGCCGGATTCGACAACCAGGCCGACCTTGGTACGGGTCTTCTCGCGAATTAAGTGGTGGTGAACTGCAGCAGTAAGAAGGAGTGACGGGATAGGCGCTTCCTCAGAATCGCCATCGCGATCGGAGAGAACGATGATGTGTGCGCCATCGGCAATCGCCTGTGAGACTTCATGACGAATTTCCTCGAGTCGAGTTGCTAGTGCTTCTCCCCCACCCAAAACTGGGAAGAGACCACGAACGACATGAGAATGGAAACCGGGTTGGTTACCTTCTTCATTGACGTGAATGAGCTTTGCTAATTCATCGTTATCGATAACTGGGAAGTCCAAAGAGATCTGACGGCATGATGCTGGACCAGGATCAAGCAAATTGTGCTCTGGGCCGATGCTGCCACCGAGTGAAGTAACGAGTTCTTCGCGGATCGCGTCCAATGGTGGATTTGTTACTTGCGCAAAGAGTTGGATGAAGTAATCGAAGATCAAACGTGGCTTATCAGAGAGCGCCGCAATAGGGGTATCAGTACCCATAGAGCCGAGTGCTTCTGCACCGCCCTTTGCCATGGGAGTAAGAAGGATGCGAATCTCTTCTTCGGTATAGCCAAATGCACGCTGGCGACGAAGAACCGATGAGTGCGGATAAATAATGTGTTCGCGAGCTGGAAGATCAGCTAATCGAACTAAACCATCCTTAAGCCACTGACCATAGGGAGCAGCCTCGGCGAGTGAATTCTTAATCTCGCTATCTTCAATGATGCGGCCGGCTTCGATATCGACGAGGAACATACGACCCGGCTGCAACCGGCCCTTGCGGGCGATTTTCTCCGGAGCGATATCAAGTACGCCTACTTCAGAGGAGAGAATGACAAGACCGTCATGCGTCACCCAATAGCGCGATGGACGAAGGCCATTGCGATCGAGTACGGCACCGACTTGATGTCCATCGGTAAATGTCACGCAAGCAGGGCCATCCCACGCCTCCATCATGCTGGAGTGGAATTGATAGAACTCGCGGAGTTTCTCTGGCATGGTTGCATGGTTCTCCCACGCCTCCGGAATCATCATGAGAACTGCATGTGGGAGCGAGCGACCGCCCAGATAAAGAAGTTCGAGCACTTCGTCGAATGAAGCCGAGTCACTTCCGGATGGATCCACGATCGGGAAGAGACGAGTGATATCGCCAGGGATCAGATCGCTCTGCAAGAGCGTCTCGCGCGCACGCATCCAGTTGCGGTTGCCCTTAACGGTATTGATCTCACCATTGTGCGCGATGTAGCGATATGGGTGAGCTAGTGGCCAAGACGGGAAAGTATTTGTTGAGAAACGAGAGTGCACGAGTGCCAAAGTAGAGGCGACGCGTTCATCAGATAGGTCAGGGAAGAACTCCTCTAATTGACCGGTGGTGAGCATACCTTTGTAGACAATTGTTCGTGATGAGAGTGATGGCATGTAAACCGGAAAGTTATGTTCTACTCGCTTGCGGAAAGCAAAAGCCAATCGATCGAGTACAAGATCACGCTCACCGTTCTTGCCTGCGATAAAGACTTGCTCAAAGCGTGGCATGACAGAGAGCGCTGTCTTACCTAATGATGCAGAATTAATAGGGAGTTCTCGCCAACCAAGAACAGTGAGACCTTCTTCGTCAGCAATCTTTTCCAGTGATGCGCGATCACTAAAAGATGGTTCGATAAATGCAATACCAGTGGCGTAGCTGCCAGCGTCAGGAAGTGCGAAGGCAGAGATTGCGCGATAGAAAGCGTCAGGGATAACTATCAGAATTCCCGCACCATCACCGCTATCTGGTTCTGCGCCAGTTGCACCACGGTGTTCCATATTGCGAAGCGCTTCGAGAGCTTGCGCGACAATTTCATGAGTAGCTTTTTTATTGAGAGTTGCAACCATCGCAACACCACATGCATCGCGCTCATTACGTGGGTCATAAAGACCTTGCGCAGATGGAAAAGCAGAGTACTTAGGAAATGTAGTCACGATCGCTCCTGATGAACGGTCGGGACGACGATGGCCCAACTAGCTTCTGACGTGCTGCCCTCCTACCGGCGGTAGGGGGTGCGAAATCCTAGCAACTACAAGGCGGTGACGTGAAACAAATGTCCGATTCCGGCAGTAATTGCCATGCCTAAAGCGCCGCCAATAAGCACGCGTAATGTGGTCTTGAGGAGCGGAGATCCGGCCGAACGAGCGCTGATGACGCCAGCAATGGCGAGGCCGACTAGCGTGAAGGAGACGATCGAGGCGACTCTCGCACCTGGCGTGGCAGGGATTGCGCCCAATAGCGGAATGGCACCACCCAAGGTGTAACTGAGCGCTGAGGCGAGCGAGGCCTGAACCGGGCGGGCTTTCGTGTGATCAAACTGCCCTAGTTCATCACGAAGATGAGTCGCAAGCGCGTCGTGCTCAGTGAGCTTGATAGCAACTTCTGAGGCGAGTGTGCGATCCAAGCCTCGTTCAATATAAATCTGAGTGAGTTCTTCTAATTCACCTTCGGGATCAGCCGCAAGATGCTCTTCCTCCATCTTACGATCGGCCTCTTCAATATCTGATTGCGAATAGACCGAGACGTACTCGCCTACTGCCATCGACATTGCACCAGCAACAATTCCAGCGATGCCTACGGTCCACAACAGACTCGAGCTCTTCGATGCAGCAGCCACACCAATCATTAAGGAAGCGGTAGCAACTAATCCATCGTTGGAGCCAAGAACAGCGGCTCGAAGCCAACCAGATCGGTGGACTTTATGGTGGAGGTTGCGTTGGTAGACATCTTCAAGACCCATATTCCTACCCTACCCTCTTGGCATTATTTTTTGCTCGATATCTGCCGCTCAGCAGCAAGCCCCACGCTGTGGCAAAGACAATCAGATCGACCCAAAGGTTGATGCGCGCTCCCAAGAAGCGATGTGAGCTATCGATACGCAGTAGCTCCATCCAGAATCGGCCTGCCGTGTAGGCCACGACGTAGAAGAGGAAGAGTTCGCCATCCCGCCTTTTCCAGCGACTTCCCCAACGAAGAAGAATGGCCGCAGCGAGAAAACACCAGAGCGCTTCATAGGCAAAAGTTGGGTGAAAGGTACTGAAATTTTCATAGCCGCTGACTCGATCGATCGGCGGAATCGATAGCCCCCACGGCACAGTTGTGGGCTTGCCATACAGCTCGCCATTAAACCAATTGCCGAAGCGACCAATACCTTGGGCAATGAGCAACCCTGGCGCAAGCGCGTCTGCGAAAACTGCAAATGAAGTTGCGCGATGAGTAGTTCGAAATTTAAGAAAGGCCACTGCGGTGCCGAGCGCGATCGCGCCCCAAATACCAAGGCCGCCCTCCCAGATTGCAAAAGCTCGTAACGGTTCGCCACCTACTCCAAAATATCTATCCGGCGAAGTGATGACGTGATAAATCCGTCCGCCGATGATTCCCGCAGGAATTGCATAGAGTGCGACCTCCGATAAGTCAGCGCGCACGCCACCCATCGACTCGTATCGTCGACCGCCAAGCCAGAGCGCTGCAAGCACTCCGAGCAAAATACAGATCGCATAGAAATGAATGGAAAATGGGCCAACCCCCACCATAGATCTGGCAGGGGTTGGAATAAAAAGGTGCATTCCTAGATTAGAGATGAATGCCCGCGTCGCTTAACGCTTTCTTGAATGCAGCCGCATCCATGTACTGGGTCTTGCGATCGATCTCTTTGCCATTAACAAAGACGGTAGGAGTTGCGTTGACATTCTTGGAAGAGGCATCGGCTTCGATGTTCTTGGTCCAATTAACGTAATTTCCATTGGAAACACAGGTCTTAAATTTGTTGTCGGTCAAACCAATAGAGCTACCCAAGAGCAAAAGGTAGTTATTGGTAATTGTCCCGGAATTCTCATGTGCGGGTTGGTTGGCATAGAGCGCATTGTGCGCCTCCAAGAAGCGACCTTCATCAGCAGCGCATGCTGCCATGTTGGCGGCCAAGATTGACTCTGGTCCGATAAAGGTCATCGGATGGAAGACAACTTTTGCCTTGCCACTGCGAGCAACTTGATTGATATATGAATTATTTACGCTCTCAAATGCGCCACATATAGGGCACTGGAAATCTTCGTAGAGATCGATACGCGGTGTTGCACTTGGATTGAAAGTAATTCCATAACCGTCAGTCTTGGACGCGATTGAAGGAGAAGAGGCGAGGTTGTTGGTCTTATTGCTCGCAATGCTGAAGGTGACTCCCACTACAGCAACAAGTGCGATCATGCCGATCACCAAATTGCGAGTGAAGTTATCTTTCTTCGCTACTGAATTCTTCTGCTGAGCCATTCTCATCTACCTCGTTCAGATCGTGTTGGTAAGTCTTAACTCTAATGCGAAATTACTTATCAAACCCTAATTTACCCCGTGGGTGGCGCGAGAGATGCCCGGCAATGATCAAAATTCCGAGATCTCTGGCGATTTCTTGCACATACTTGGTATGCCCGGCGGCAACCGTTCCCCCACCACCGAAGCAGCCACAGTCAATGGAGAGGCCACGTGCCCATGCTTGCGAGATCGCGATGATGAAGATTCCCATGAGCAAGGCTGACAAGAGCGCAGATCCTTTAACGGCAACGCCCAGAATCAACAGGAGTGCGATTGCCATCTCTACCCAAGGAAGGGTGTAACCCAAAATTGCCGCTACTCGAGCCGGCAAAATTCGATAGGCCTGGACAGCCATTCGCGCTTCCGCTGAGTTGTGAGCTTTGAGAGCGCCTGCTGCGAAGAGAACACCGCCGACGATCACTCGATCAAGCGTTGTGTTCCAGGGAAGTAGCGCTGGTTTGATGCGAGCGGCAACGAGCGTTGCAACTCCGATGATGACCGCCCAATTAGTGATGGTTGTTGCGCTCATTGTTAGCGACGAACTCCTTCGGACAAACTTTGGGCAAGAGCTTTCACTTTCGCGAGGCCTTCGTGGATCGATGAACTCTCCTGCAATTGGCGGATAAAAGCCGATCCCACGATGACGCCATCGGCATAGGCGGCAACTTCATGGGCTTGCTCTTTCGTGGAGACGCCTAAGCCAACTGCGACAGGAGTATCGGTAGTGGTGCGAATTCGCGCAACAAGCTCCCGTGCATTTCCAGAGACTGATGTCCGAGTGCCTGTTACACCCATCAAACTCGCTGCATATACAAAACCAGAACATTGTGAAGTCACCATCGGCAATCGCGCATCACTCGTGCTGGGAGCGACCACATAAATGCGATTGATCTCGTGATCTGCTGCAGCGCTCTTCCAGCCAGCAGATTCTTCAAAAGTGAGATCTGGGGTAATTACGCCGGAGCCGCCGCGTTTAGCCAACTCTGCCGCAAAAGCATCTACGCCATATCGCTCGATCGGATTCCAATATGTCATGACTACTGCAGGAACTCCCATGGCAACGGTCGCTTCCAGAATATCGAAGACGTCCTGCGCTCCCGTTCCATTTTCTAGTGCAAGTTCTGCTGCTGCTTGAATAACGGGGCCATCCATAACTGGATCACTGTAGGGGTAGCCGATCTCAACGGCATCTACTCCCCCATCGACCATCGCTTGAATTGCTTGAATGCATTCAGCTTTAGTCGGAAAGCCGGCTGGCATATATCCGATCAACGCCGCACGGTTTTCCGAGCGAACTTTCGCGAGCAGCTGTGCGAGTGGAGTACTCATGCGAGCGGAATTCCAAAATATTCTGCAGCGGTCTGCACATCTTTATCGCCGCGGCCAGAGAGATTGATCAAGATGTGTGCTTTCGGACCTAACTCTTTACCAATGACTATTGCGCCAGCAAGGGCATGAGCTGTCTCAATTGCAGGAATGATTCCTTCGGTTTTGCACAACAGATCAAATGCTGCCATCGCTTCTTTGTCCGTGATCGATCGATATTCCGCACGGCCAATATCTTTTAAGTAAGCATGCTCGGGACCAACGCCGGGATAATCTAAGCCAGCAGAAATTGAATGTGATTCAACAGTCTGGCCATTTTCATCTTGCAAAACATAGGAACGAGTTCCGTGCAAAACGCCTGGCGTGCCGCCGGTAAGAGTTGAAGCATGACGTCCGGTAGAAACACCATCGCCACCCGCCTCTAGCCCAATTAAGCGCACCGAAGTGTCATCAATAAATGGATGGAAAATGCCGATCGCATTCGAGCCACCACCTACGCAGGCAAGAACGGCATCAGGCAGAGTTCCATATTCAGCCAGCATTTGTTCGCGCGCTTCCACGCCGATGACTCTATGGAAATCACGAACCATGGTCGGGAACGGATGCGGACCCGCAACAGTGCCTAAGAGATAGTGCGTGGTCTCCACATTGGTAACCCAATCGCGCATCGCTTCATTGATGGCATCTTTTAAGGTACGCGATCCAGTTGTCACTGGAACAACTTGTGCGCCGAGAAGTTTCATGCGTGCAACATTGAGTGCTTGGCGACGAGTGTCTTCTTCGCCCATGTACACGACACATTCCAACCCCATCAACGCAGCGGCAGTAGCCGAGGCGACGCCGTGTTGGCCGGCGCCAGTTTCGGCGATGATGCGCTTCTTGCCCATGCGCTTAGTGAGCAGAGCTTGACCAAGCACGTTATTAATCTTGTGGCTACCGGTGTGGTTGAGATCTTCACGCTTGAGAATGATTCGTGCACCGCCTGCATGTTCTGCAAATCGCTTCGCTTCAGTGAGGATGCTAGGACGTCCGGTATAGGTGCGATGCAATTCTGAGAGTTGCTTTTGGAATTCTGGATCTTGTGATGCAGAGAGATGCGCTGCTGCCAACTCATCGAGCGCTGCGATTAACGCTTCGGGCACAAACCGACCACCGTAAGGTCCGAAGTGGCCTTCAAGATCGACAGTGAGATCAGTGATACTCATCTGCAAATCTTAGCGGGCAGGTCCATCTGCGGGGTATGGAGTAGGTCTCATCTCCCCCTCGGCTTACCGGCCGAGCAGCGTGGCAATACCTGTGCGAGCAGAGCTTGCTCGAACCAAGGTCTCCCCCACCAAAATTGCGTTCGCCCCCAGGGTCTCCACTGCCACTACTTCCGAGCGAGCGGAGATGCCAGATTCTGCGACCCGAATTACCGTGTCAGGGATCTGCGGCAAGAGAAGTTCGAAAGCCTGCAAATCAACATCAAGTGTTTTGAGATTGCGAGCATTGACGCCGATCATGCGTGGACCCTGTGGAGTGATTTCCATGGCCCGTTCAAGTTCCGCGTTATCGTGAATCTCCACTAAGACACCCATACCCAATTCGTGGCTGAGCTGGTAGAAATCGCGCAACTCACTCTGTGAAAGTCCAGCAACAATCAATAACTGCAGATCGGCGCCGATCGCACGAGATT
This sequence comes from uncultured Actinomycetes bacterium, assembly GCA_903875815.1. Next base: position 3,445 of record CAIQXR010000263.1, on the reverse strand, counting down.
CCATTACCTGGTATTCGGTCACGATAAAATCTTTGCGGAGCAAGGGCAGTGAGACCCGCGCCCGCACATCTTGGAAATCTTTGATCGAACCCTTAAAGCGTCGCTCTTCCGTCAAGACACTGACAACACTCGCACTAGCCGATTCATACTCTTCGGCAAGTGCTGCTGGATCTGCGATCGGAGCTAAATCACCTTTGCTCGGCGAAGAGCGCTTCACTTCTGCGATGATCGACATGGCAGGTGTGCTTAGCGCTGAATAAACATCAAGCGCGGGCTTCGCTGCCGAAATCTGCTCGCGCAATTGATTGATCGGCAATTGACGTTTCGCCAAATCTTCACGAACTCCAGCAATAATGCTCTCTAAAACTGTGGTCACAGCGAAGGATCCTCTCCGGCATTGAGTGCATTCCACGGCGTCATCTCTTTAGCGCTCTTGGTCGGCCGCTGATACTTATTCGACAGTCCTCGCCGAAGAAACCGGATGATGAGATAAATGACGGCGGCTAGCGCCAGCACGGTTATGGCCAGAGCAATGAGGAGATGATCCGCGTTCATTTTTTCTTCCCATCAGTTGAAGCTGTAATCGCTGATGCGGTCGCAATCGCGCCCAAAACTGCGGCAGCTTTATTGAGCGTCTCTTGATTCTCAGATTGCGGATCAGAATCGGCCACGATACCGGCGCCGGCCTGTACGTAAGCCATGCCATCTTTGATAACAGCCGTGCGAATAGCAATACAGGTATCAATATTGCCAGTGAAATCAAAGTATCCGATCGTTCCACCGTAAATACCGCGCCTGACTGGCTCGCGTTCGGCAATTAACTGCATCGCCCGCGGCTTCGGCGCTCCTGAAAGTGTGCCTGCAGGGAAAGTCGAGTAGAGCGCATCGATGGCCGTCTTTGTTGTATCTAGTTGGCCCACTACTGTGGAAACAATATGCATCACATGGGAATAGCGTTCGATGTGCATGAACTCCACTACTTCCACACTGCCAGCGGCGCAGACTCGCCCCAAATCATTACGCCCCATATCCACCAGCATCAGGTGCTCTGCTCGCTCTTTAGGATCAGCTAATAATTCTGCTGCGAGAGCTTGATCCTTCTCTGGATCAGCAGAACGTGGACGAGTACCCGCAATGGGATGAATCATTACTTCGCGGCCAGTGACTTTTACCAAAGCTTCTGGGCTTGACCCTACTACATCCAGACCATCCGCAAATCGGAAGTAATACATATAAGGACTGGGGTTGTGCAGGCGAAGTGTGCGATAGATATCGAAAGTGTCGCCGGCGTAGGGCATCGCAAAGCGTTGTGAGAGGACAATCTGAAAAGCCTCGCCCGCACGAATCTCTTCCTTCAACTCGTCGATCGCACCTAAAAATTCTTGCTCTGAAGTCGAACGCGTGAACGTTGGCTCCACCCGCTCCACCAGCGGCGCCACTGTCGACGGTGTTGCCTGCGCCAATTGCGCCTGCATGTCATCTAACCGCTGAATGCAATCCTCATAAGCCTCATCAATTCGCTCATCACTGCCATCCCAATTGATGGCGTTGGCAATCAGCGTCAGCGTTCCTGTGTGGTGATCGAGTACTGCGAGATCACTAGTCAGCAAGAAGGCGATCTCCGGAATCGCTAAATCTTTGACGCCACCTTCGCCGACTTTCTCCATCCGTCGAACAACGTCATAGCCCATATATCCCACAAGTCCACCGGTCAGCGGAGGCAGGCCAGGGATTTTCGGAGAGTGTAAGTGTGTTGCGGCAATTTTCAGCGCCGCTAATGGATCTATATCTTTAGGTGCGCCCGCTGGATAAAAACCATCCCAGGTCGCAAGGCCATCGCGCTCGGTCAGAATCGAACGACTCGAAACTCCGATAAATGAATAACGCGACCAGGTGCCACCATGTTCGGCCGACTCCAACAGAAAAGTATTAACTCCCCCGCCAGTTAATTTTTTATAGAGAGTTAGGGGCGTCTCACTATCGGCAAGAAGGGCGCGCGCAACCGGAATGACATTGTTAGTGCGGGCATATTCCCGAAACTGCTCGAGTGAAATTGTGACAGTCATTGGGGAGTATTACCGAGCGCCTTCAGTGGTGTGTGGAAACACGTCCGTTCACCGGTATGACAGGCAGCTCCGACCTGATCGACTAAGAGGAGAATGGCATCGCCATCACAATCGAGATTTACGGAATGAACAAGTTGAGTGTGGCCAGAGCTTTCGCCTTTAATCCAGAGCGAGTTACGGCTTCGACTCCAATAGGTGGCCCGACCAGTCGATAAAGTGAGTTCGAGCGCTTCGCGATTCATCCAGGCCAACATAAGCACTTCACGGCTTGTCGCATCTTGCGCGATGGCGGCAACAAGTTCGCCACGATCAAAGCGCTCAGCGAGTTGGGCTGGAATATCCATGGTCCTATTCTCGCCTATAGAAGGCTAGCGCCGCACCGCAAAATCTCGCTCGGCGAGATAATCCTTCACTTGCTCTATCGAAAAGAGGCCGAAGTGGAAGACACTTGCTGCAAGGAGTGCATCTGCGCCCGCGGTCAAAGCGGCTGCAAAGTCAGCAAGAGCGCCTGCGCCGCCACTAGCGATAACTGGAACGCCACTTACCTCCCGAACCGCGCGGAGCATCTCCAAGTCATATCCCGACTTTGTGCCATCGGCATCCATCGAGTTCAGGAGAATCTCTCCCACGCCTCGTGCAATACCCTCCTCGACCCACGCCAGGGCGTCGATACCCGTCGATTGTCTGCCACCGTGTGTTGTTACTTCAAAGCCAGAAGGCGTATCAGCGCGGCGGGCATCGACTGAAAGAACTAAAACTTGATTGCCAAACCGATCAGAGATTTCGTTGATCATCTCTGGGCGCTTGATCGCAGCAGTATTGACTGAAACTTTATCGGCGCCGGCGCGAAGCAATTTATTAACATCATCGGCGCTTGAAATACCGCCGCCCACAGTGAGCGGAATAAAGACTTGCTCTGCAGTCCGAGTCACGATATCTAAAGTTGTTGCTCGATCTTCAACGCTCGCGGAGATATCCAAGAACGTTAATTCATCTGCGCCAGCATCGCCGTATCGCTTCGCCAATTCAACTGGATCGCCAGCATCAACCAAATTTTGGAAGTTGACTCCTTTGACTACCCGTCCACCTGCAACATCCAGGCAGGGAATAATTCTTTTCGCGAGGGTCATGGTCTACTGGTATGCCACTTCAATTGCCTGCGGCAATGTGAAAGCTCCGGCATAGAGCGCTTTGCCCACGATCGCTCCTTCAACCCCGATATCTGTCAGAAGTCGCAGGGCTTGCAAGTCAGCCAAGGTAGAGACTCCGCCACTTGCCACCACAGGTTTAGTTGTTGCAGCGCATACTGACTTTAAAAGTTCAAGATTAGGTCCCGTCAATGTGCCATCTTTGGCAACATCGGTAACGATATATCGAGC
>CAIQXR010000262.1 GCA_903875815.1 uncultured Actinomycetes bacterium | reverse complement strand
GATGAGAATCAATTCTTCGTGGTCGACTCTGCCCTCTCTGAGTACGCAGTCCTCGGCTTTGAATATGGATACTCCGTCGTTCGCGATAACGCCCTCGTCATGTGGGAAGCCCAATTCGGTGACTTCGCCAATGGCGCACAGACCGTAATCGATGAGTTCATTTCATCAGCACTACAAAAGTGGGGCGAGCGTTCCTCCCCCGTACTTCTCTTGCCACATGGTTATGAAGGCCAAGGCCCTGACCACTCATCTGCTCGCATTGAGCGCTATTTAGCACTCTGCGCCGAACAGAACATGACCGTCGCCCAGCCATCGACACCGGCAAATTACTTCCACTTGCTTCGTTGGCATATGTCTAACCCAGCACGTCGTCCACTCGTTGTCTTCGAGCCAAAGTCAATGCTTCGCCTCAAGGCAGCCGCATCCACACTCACCGATTTCACCAATGGCCACTTCCAGACTGTGATCGATGATGCCACTGTTGCAAATGCAACTCGCGTGATCTTCTGTTCTGGCAAGGTCTACTACGACCTCATCGCAGAGCGCGCAAAGCTCGGCGAGAACTCAACCGCGATTATTCGCGTCGAGCAGCTCTATCCACTACCTGCCGCTGAGATGGCCGCGATCGCTGCAAAGCATCCCAACGCTAATCTCTTGTGGGTTCAAGATGAGCCAGCAAACCAAGGCCCATATCCATTTGTTGCACTCAACACCATGGAAGCGTTGGAAGGTCGCACACTACGTCGCGTCTCTCGTCGTGCCACTGCTTCTCCTGCAACTGGTAGCCACCACTTGCACGAAGAAGAGCAGAAGGCGCTCCTCATGGAGGCCTTTAGCCGCTAACGACTTACTTCGTCGACAATAAGTCAGAAACTGCCCTGGGAATTCTCTGGGGCAGTTTTTATTTGGCAGAAAATTTATCCCAGGTGATAACGAGTGAGATAAATACCAATAATCTCATCGGGCTTGAGGTAACCCCATTGGCGTGAATCGCTGGATTGGGCAGCGTTATCGCCCTCTACCCAGATACCGATTTCTCCACTTGGCTCTAGTTCCACACGCATCACGCGCTTGATCTGCATGAGATCGCGCTGACCTTCGGCGCCCAGTCGAGCTATCAGGACTATTTTTTGATTAAGTTTTTTATTGATCCGTCGAAGTTCTCGTTTGTGGTTGTGATGATGCCCCCCATTTGCCAAGCGAGTCGCTGACGAAGAAGTTGCCAGGGCTAATGCGCGGAATCTCCTAAAAAGAACCCAATCGCCCCAGTTCAGCGTGGGCGACATGGAGTGGCCAGAAACTCGCACTGCGCGGATAGGTGAATAGCCGAAGAAATAGGTGGGTCGAAGGCGCATTGTGGGTCGAAGGCGCATTGTGGGTCGAAGGCGAGATGCAAGGCGCTTGCCTCCTGATTTACTCACGATCCACTCCGCTCACGTACTTATTCTGCCCTCGTTGACCTTCAACTATCGCCGAATTCCCCGCAATAGTATCCTTTGCCTAGTTCGGACCACCCGATAGCCGATGATCTTTTAAAAGCTATTAACACACTAGGGAGAGAATATGAAGCTTTCATTCTTGGCACCAAAGAACACAGCATTTGCACACTGCGATCTACCGTGCGGCGTCTATGACCCAGCACAGGCAAAGATCGAAGCACTCTCTGTTAAGGCAACCATGGAGAAGTACGCAGCTTCTAGCGATGTTGATTTCAAGTCACGCGCAGTTGCAATCAAGGAAGAGCGTTCAGAGCTCGTCAAGCACCACCTCTGGGTTCTCTGGACTGACTACTTCAAGGCCCCACACTTCGAGGCTTATCCACAGCTCAACACACTCTTCAACGAGGCAACCAAGCTCGCTGGCGCCGGTGGCACCAAGGGCACAAACGATGTTGCAGTTGCAGATAAGTTGATCGCAAAGATCGATGAGATCGCAGAGATCTTCTGGGCGACAAAGAAGGCGTAAGTTCTTACTGACTTTTCTTTCTATAGAAAAAGTTAAAGTTAAAAGGTCCGCTTCACTCGAAAGGGTGGGGCGGATTTTTTTCTGCCGACACGGTGAGTGAAATGAAATTGTGTGAAAGTGGTACTAGCTGGCGCGATGCATCATGGACTCCGCCGCTAAGCGAGCCATGTATGAAACCCGATCAACGCCGGTGCGTGAGATGCGAGCAGTGGCAATCAATTTACTATCGTGATGAACTTCCACCAAGAACTTGAAAATCTGACCATCGATTTCTACGCAGGTAGCGTGCGCGCGAATCTCTGCTCCCACACCGACAGTTCCCATAGTGGTGATCGAGATATCGGACGTCACCGAAGTTTCACCTGGGGCAAAGTGTTCTGCCAAAGCTGCACTGCATGAGCCTTCGACCAAGGCCAACAGGGTTGTGGTGGAGAGAATCGGCAGATCATTGAGCGCCTGCGCCACGGTGGTATCGGCGGGACGGACGACCAAGGTCGCCATACCAATGGCGCCTCTGATCTCCTC
>CAIQXR010000261.1 GCA_903875815.1 uncultured Actinomycetes bacterium | reverse complement strand
TCGGCGGTGGTGGGCGCGATGATCAGATGCGCGCTCTTGCGGGCCAGAGAAATGTGGGGAACGCTGTGGACATTGTTCCAAAGATTGTCGGGAACCTCACGACCAGATAAAGCTTCCCAAGTCGCCTTACCTACGAAGTTTAAACTGTTACGAGTAGGAATGACCGTAACTACATACCCTGCATCTTGAAGGCGGCGCAGTAGGTCAGCTGATTTGTATGCAGCAATGCCCCCACCGATTCCGAGAATTATCTCGCGACCGCGTGGAGACATGAAGTACTTCTAAAAATTAGGCAGTGGGCTCTGAGCTGGTTGGCTCAAGATTTTCAATGGTCAAGAGGCCTTCATTGATCTCGCGTAGCGCGATTGATAATGGCTTTTCGTGAACATAGGTCTCAACAAGAGGACCAACATATTCAAGGAGACCTTCGCCAAGTTGTGAGTAGTAAGCATTGATCTGACGAGCACGCTTGGCTGCGTAGAGAACGAGGCTGTACTTAGATCCAGCAGCTTCGAGCAAGTTGTCGATAGGTGGATTGGTGATGCCATCGGTTGATGAGAGTGTTGACATGATCGCCTCTTCCCTAAAATTAATTCAAGCGTGAGCCCGCCTGATGGGCAGAGGCCAAGGATAGCAGGGATTCGGCGACCTCATCCACGCTGTGATTGACGAGGGTGTGATCAAACTCCCCAGCACAGGCCATCTCCTCCTCGGCCAACGCCAATCGAGCCGCCCGCCGCTCTGGCGAATCAGTGCCTCGGGAAGTTAATCGGGCAACTAACTCATCCCAACTAGGTGGAGCGATAAAGAGAAGAAGGGCCTGTGGCGCAGCCGCTCGGACTTGGCGAGCACCAGCAATCTCGATCTCAAGAAGTACATGTTTGCCCAATGAGCGCCATTGGTCGACTGGTTCGCGAGGAGTTCCATACCGATTGCCCGCAAACTCTGCCCACTCGAGAAATTCAGAGTCATTGATCATCTGATCAAATTGCTCATTGGTGACAAAAAAGTAGTCGATACCATCAACTTCGCCCGGCCTTGGAGAGCGAGTGGTGGCAGAGATACTCACCCAAATAGCTGGATGTTCGCGCAAGTGCGCGGTAATCGTGCTCTTACCGACACCACCAGGCCCGGACATAACGATGAGCGCGCCGGCACGAACTTCGCTCTTGCTCACCGCTAACTCATTTCTCAATCGTAGTAATTGAGCAGATCCTATCCCTTGAATTCGTCGAGTCGGAGAGATTCCTACTCGTTCCATCAGAGTATCTACTCGCTTCTCCCCCAATCCGGGAACTGCCAAAAGCAATTCACGAACTCGCATCTTGCGAATGCTCTCTCGAGGATCGTTGATCGCATCGAATATCGTGATCGCACCAGTACGAAGTTGATCCTTTACCGCCGAGCGATCGCGCCGGGCAGCAATCGCTGCTTGACTGGCGCGTGCGCGCTCTTCGGCGCTTAATCGCGGAGGTAAATTAGCCATAAATGCTTGTCAGAATCTCCGACGCAGCCGCTTTCATCGCTTCGCTTCCCTTACTCCAGAGCCCCGAAATCGGGCGGCCAATAACGAGGAAATTGGAACCAGCGGCAATTGCCTCTGCAGGTGTCATTACACGTTTTTGGTCGCCGAGCGGAGCTCCAGCCGGGCGCACACCAGGCGTGATCAATTCAGTCTCATTGCCTACGGCTGATAGGATTGCTGCAACCTCAAAGGGTGAGGAGACGATAGCACGTGCACCGCTTCGAGCAGCCATAGTTGCAAGAGTGAGTGAACTTTCTAGGGCATTTGCCGCATAACCAATCTCCGTGACCTCTTCTTCTGAAAGAGAAGTAAGAATCGTTACGGCGGTAATAGAAATATCTGGGACTGCAGAGGATGCAGCCGTAATCATGGCAGATCCACCGCTCGCGTGAACAGTCAGAAATTTCGGAGCGATCGCAGAGACCGAACGTGCGGCAGCAGCAACGGTGTTGGGGATGTCATGCAATTTAAGATCGAGGAATAAATCAAAGTCTCCCGCTTCCCGCAGGGTGGCTACACCCTCGGCGCCAAATTTCAGGAAGAATTCCAAACCTACTTTGTAGGTATTAATCGAATCCGCAGTTGCTTCGATCCATGACCGGGCCATATCAAGATCGTCAGTATCAAGTGCGAGGATGATGGGAGAGATCACATTGACTCTTCTCTGTGGGCATAACCCACTGCCTGGGCGAGCGAGTTGAATCCTCGCGCCTCGAGTAGTTCTCGAAGTTCGGTTTTGATCTTCATTACCGCTGTGGGATTTCCAAAGGTTGCAGTGCCAACTGAAACTGCAGATGCCCCTGCCAAAACTAGTTGCAAGGCATCACTACCATTGGAAACGCCGCCCATCCCCAAAATGGGAACCCGTGGCAGTCTGGCATGGACTTGGTAAATTGCTCGAACTGCAATGGGGCGAATGGCAGGTCCTGACAATCCGCCTGTTTTTCCCGCCAAACGTGGCCGCATCGTATTTGTATCGATCACCATACCGAGAACAGTGTTGATCAGCGCCAGACCATCGGCGCCTGCGCTCACCACTTCTTCGGCAATCATTGCGATATCAGTAACGTCTGGAGAAAGCTTGGCGATGATTGGCAGCTCGCCACCGATATTACGTCGAACTGCCTCAATGGCTGCGCGAGCGGTGTCTGGCTGGCAGGCAAAAACTTGGCCGCGATTTTCGACATTGGGACAAGAGATATTTACTTCCAAAGCTGCAATTGACGGGATCGCGCGCAACTTACGGGCAAGCACGGCGTAATCCTCAACGCTCTCCCCCGCGATACTGACCACAATTCTCGCGCCCTGTTCTACCAACCAAGGAATATCGTTTTCGAGGAAGAGGTCGATTCCTGGGCCTTGCAGACCAATACTGTTGAGCATTCCGCTGGGTGTTTCAGCCATGCGCGGGGTGGCTCGTCCGGATCGAGGTTTGAGCATGATTGATTTAGTGACGATTGCACCCAGTTCGGTGAGATCAAAAAACTGAGCCAACTCCTTACCAGAACCAGCACACCCTGAAGCAGTGAAGATGGGGTTAGTAAATGATGCCCCGCCCAGCGAGGTGGAAAAATCAAACATCATGCACCCCACGTACCTTCTGGAATAGTTCGCGCCGAATTCCAAATCACGCGAGAGCCATCCATAACCGGACCGTCAATGCATGATCGGACCATGCGGATGACATCATCGCTACCTTTCACGGGAATAACACACGTCATGCAGACACCAATCCCGCACGCCATCGATTCTTCGACCGCTGCTTGGTGCATGATTCCGGCCTGCTCAGTAATCTCGGTTATCGCCTCGAGCATCGCCATCGGTCCGCATGAATACACGATATCGATCTGATTCTCTTCGATAATTTTAGGAATCACATCTGATACTCGGCCGAGCGTTCCTGCCGAACCATCGTCAGTGGTGATAGTCAGCGAACTGACCGAACGCTTGCCTTCTAATGGCGCATAAATTTTATTCGACGAACTTGCACCGAGAACCATATCCACTCGACAACCGCGAGCTTTTAAGATTTCAGAGAGCCCAAAGAGTGGAGCGCTACCGTATCCACCACCCACGAGCAGGGCCCGAACAGGCTCTGTAGGAATACCGAAGGCAGTTCCTAGCGGGGCTATCATGTCGACAAATTTTCCTACACCTTGTTCGGTAAGCCAACGACTTCCAGCGCCATGCGGTGCAACAACTAGTTCAATGAGACCAGTGCCGTTACCGCGATCTGATGCTCGATAGATGGCAAATGCGCGACGCAAAATCATGGGTGAGTTTTCCCCACCTACAGCGATGGCCACAAAGTTCCCGGGACGGGCGGTAGTTGCAGCGGCTCCAACACTAAAGACAATATGGTGGTAAGCGCCTACCCGCTTATTGCTCATGATCTCTGCCTGCATTTGCTTGGCAGATCGATTGATTTTACTCATGAATCGCCATCCACTCTTGAACGGAACGAATGCTCAGCGGTTTGGTCTGCAGATCGTGAATTCCAGCGACTGCCGCTTTGAATCCTGCGATGGTAGTAATGCACGGAACAGAGCGTTGCACAGCCGCAGTTCGTATCAACCAGCCATCTTGCTTCGATCCGCGACCCAGCGGTGTATTGATCACCAGATTTACTCCACCTTGATGAATCAGTTCCACGGATGTGAGTGCGCCATCGCTGCCTGCGCCTTCAGAATGCTTACGTACCTGCGTTGAGGCGACGCCATTCTTTTCCAGGAAGGAGTGAGTTCCAGATGTAGTGACAAGTTCAAAGCCCATCTCAATCAAACGACGTGCCGGCTCTATCGAACTTTCCTTATCTCGATCCGAGAGTGACAGGAATATTCGACCGGAAGTGGGAAGGGCACCAAACGAGGCACTTTGAGATTTGGCAAAAGCTTCACCGAAAGTATCTGCAATTCCCATAACTTCGCCAGTAGATTTCATCTCCGGACCAAGGACTGAATCAACACCCGTTCCATCAACACGTCGGAATCTATTCCACGGCAGAACGGCCTCTTTCACGGAAATCCCGTTCGCGACCCCATCTCCTACTTCTGGCAGCACGCCCAGAGCTCGTAGCTCTGAAATGAATTTTCCGCTTGCGATGAGCGCTGCTGCCTTCGCCAATTGACGACCGGTTGCTTTGCTGACAAATGGAACAGTGCGGGAAGCTCGAGGATTGGCTTCAATCACATAAAGTTTCTCAGAAACTAGACCATTATCGGTAATTGCAAATTGAATGTTGATCAAACCACGAACATTGACTCCTCGAGCCAGCTTTTCAGTGGCGTCGCGAATTTGATCCTTCATCGAGCTGGTCAGCGAATAGGCTGGCAGTACACAAGCCGAGTCACCTGAGTGAATTCCCGCCTCTTCGATATGCTCCATGATTCCGGCGAGATAGAGATCCGAGCCGTCATAGAGTGCATCGACATCAATCTCAATCGCGGAATCCAAGAATCGATCGATTAAGACCGGATGATTGGGAGTAATTTCGGTCGCCTTAATGATGAACTCAGAAAGGGAACTATCGTCGTAAACAATCTCCATACCTCGACCACCCAAGACGAACGAAGGGCGGACGAGAACCGGGTAAGTAATATCCGAAGCAATCTTGACTGCTTCATCGAAGGAATTCGCCATTCCAAATTCCGGAGCTTGAAGGTCGTTTACCCGCAAAATTTCCCCGAATTGGCCACGATCTTCAGCCAAATCAATGGCATCAGGTGATGTGCCCAAAATCGTGACGCCCGCATCCATCAAACCACGAGCTAGGCCCAACGGAGTCTGACCACCTAGTTGGGCAATGACCCCCACAACCGGACCAGCGAGAGTTTCAGCATGGATCACTTCGAGAACATCTTCGAGAGTGAGTGGCTCGAAATAAAGCCGGTCGGAAGTGTCGTAATCAGTCGAGACAGTCTCGGGGTTGCAATTGATCATGATCGTTTCATAGCCCGCGTCGCGAAGTGCGAAAGCGGCATGAACACAGGAGTAGTCGAATTCCACTCCTTGACCGATTCGGTTGGGACCACTGCCGAGGATGATGATCGCTGGTTTGGTACGTGGAATAACTTCATTCTCAAAGTCATAACTGGAGTAGTGATATGGGGTGTGGGCTTCAAACTCTGCCGCACAGGTATCCACCGTTTTATAGACCGGACGTATCCCTAAACGCTGACGGGTGGCCGTGATTTCTCCAACATTTTGCCCAAGGATCTCCGCAATCTGCGCATCAGAGAAGCCATTGCTTTTTGCAAGACGTAAGAGATCTTCATCGAGGGCGCCCGCTTCACGAATCGCACGTGCGATTTCATTGAGAGAATTAATTTGTGCAAGGAACCACGGGTCAATCTTAGTCTTCTCGAAAACTTCCACTTCTGTGGCGCCGAGGAAGAGTGCTCGCTGAACTTGCTGCAGGCGAAATTCGGTGGGAATTCCGATTTCATTCATCAATTGAGCAAGTGAAGAACCATCCTGTCGCCAAGAAAAACTCGTTCCCTTCTTCTCGACAGAGCGGAGAGCCTTTTGGAGCGCCTCGGTGAAGCTTCGCCCAATAGCCATCGCTTCGCCTACCGATTTCATCGTTGTCGTCAATCGATTGTCAGCATCAGGAAATTTCTCAAACGCGAACCGAGGAACTTTAACGACTATGTAATCGAGGGTCGGTTCAAAGGATGCTGGCGTTGACAGGGTGATGTCATTGGTGATCTCATCGAGCGTGTAACCAATAGCCAGCTTTGTAGCGATTTTGGCGATCGGAAACCCAGTCGCTTTAGAGGCAAGGGCTGATGAGCGAGAGACTCTGGGATTCATTTCAATAACAATGATTCGACCATTAGATGGATTAACTGCAAATTGGATATTGCATCCACCGGTATCGACACCGACCTCTCGGATGATGTCGATAGAAAGATCACGCAATTTCTGATACTCGACATCGGTCAATGTGAGAGAAGGCGCGACTGTGATGGAATCTCCCGTGTGGACGCCCATGGGGTCGACATTCTCAATGCTACAAACAATCACCACATTATCTTTGTGATCGCGCATTACTTCGAGTTCGTACTCTTTCCAACCAATGATCGACTCTTCTAGGAGCACTTCCGTTGTTGGACTATGGCGCAAACCTGCGCCACCAATAAGTTCGAGTTCAGCCGGCGAATAGGCAATTCCCGATCCCAATCCTCCCATTGTGAAAGACGGACGGACAACTACTGGGTAATTTAGAATCTCAGCGGCCGCGAACAACTCTTCCATCGTGTGACAGATAATCGATTTAGAGGATTCTCCTCCAACCTTTTCAACGATGGCTTTGAAGATATCTCGATCCTCGCCCCGTTTGATGGCTGCAATATCAGCTCCGATGAGTTTTACCCCAAGACGTTCGAGTGAGCCACGCTCATGCAACTGCATCGCCGCATTGAGTGCAGTTTGGCCGCCCAAAGTCGCCAAGATGGCCGTGGGACGTTCCTTTTCGATGATTCGCTCAATAACTTCTGGTGTAATCGGCTCAATATAGGTTGCATCAGCGAACTCAGGATCAGTCATGATCGTTGCGGGATTAGAATTAATCAAAATGACTCTGATGCCTTCAGCGCGCAGAACGCGACACGCTTGAGTTCCGGAGTAGTCGAACTCGCAGGCTTGCCCAATGACGATCGGGCCACTGCCAATAACTAAAACGCTCTCGATAGCTAAATCTCTTGGCATGTTACTCACTCACTTTCGTGGCACGTTCCATAATTTCAACAAAGTGGTCGAAGAGATAAGTGGCATCATGCGGACCTGCTGCAGCCTCTGGGTGGTACTGAACGCTAAACGCAGGAGTCTCCAATAGTTCGAGACCTTCCACTACCCCGTCATTAAGACAGATATGTGAGACGAAACCGGCGCCGTAGACAGTGGAGAAATTTCCTTCGATGGGCGCTGCCACGGCAAAGCCATGATTATGAGCCGTTATCTCCACCTTGCCACTCTTGAGATTTTTAACAGGTTGATTAATGCCTCGATGTCCAAAAGGTAATTTGTACGTATCAAAACCAAGCGCCCGACCGATGATCTGGTGGCCGAAGCAGATTCCAAAGAGTGGCATCTTCATTTCTAAGAGCGATCTCACGAGCGAAATAACATCCGTCATTGTTGCTGGATCCCCTGGACCATTCGAGAGGAATACCCCATCTGGGCTAATGGCCAAAATATCTTCCAAGGTGCTCGTCAGTGGCATGACGTGAACTTCGATGCCACGTTCGGCCATATTGCGAGGAGTTGCCGCTTTAATTCCCAGATCAATCGCTGCAACACGAAGTTTTGTGGCAACGCCTTCCGGTGGATACACAACATAACTCTCTGATGTGGAGACATCGGCCGCCAAAAAGGACCCCGCCATGGTGGGCGATTTCCGCACAGCAATGACCATCTCTTCACGACTTAAGCCGGTCTCACTAAAGATGCCGACTCGCATTGCACCGCGATCGCGCAAGTGTCGAGTAATCGCCCGAGTATCAACGCCAGAGATTCCCACGACACCTGCCTCGATCAGAGATTCCTCTAGCGACTTTTCCGAACGCCAATTACTCACGCGAGGCGATGGGTTGCGCACGACGAAACCAGATACCCAAATTTTGGATGATTCTTCATCGGCGGTATTCATTCCAGTATTACCGATATGAGGCGCAGTCATGATCACTACTTGCTTGTGATAAGACGGATCGGTAAGAGTCTCCTGATAGCCACTCATGCCGGTGGAGAAGACCGCCTCTCCAAAGGTTTGTCCTGTGGCAGCCCACGAGTGACCCTCAAAGATAGCTCCATCATCAAGGACGAGGTAAGCCTTACTCATTACGCCACCTCTCGGACAGAACCATTGGCGCAGACTATCGCGCCGTTAAAAATAGTATGGGTAACAACCGCAGGGAGTTCCATATCGTGGAATGGTGTGTTCTTACTCTTGGAAGCAAGTTTTTCGCGGTCCACTCTCCAAGTTGCGTCTGCGTCGATGATGGTGAGATTCGCGATCGCTCCAGCTTCAATATCGCCTCCGTGTCGCGAATATCCACCAATTCTGGCTGGTGCGATGGACATGCGATCAACCACGTCACTCCAACTCATCAGACCGCTCTCCACCATGGTTTTCACAACAACAGAAAGTGCAGTCTCTAAGCCCAGCATTCCGAAAGCCGCCGCGCTCCATTCGCAATCCTTATCTTCCGATGGATGTGGCGCATGATCAGTAGCGACGATGTCGATGGTGCCATCCGCCAAACCTTCACGTAGCGCCATGACATCGCGCTGCGTGCGAAGCGGCGGATTAACTTTAAAGACGGCGTCGTAGCCGATCGCCGATTCATCGGTAAGGAGAAGGTGATGCGGTGTTACTTCTGCTGTGACCCGTACTCCCCGTGCTTTCGCCCAACGGACAAGATCAACGCCACCCGCTGTCGTTAGATGTGCGATATGAAGTCTGCTTCCGACATGTTCAGCCAGCAAAATGTCGCGCGCGATAATTGCTTCTTCTGCAATCGCCGGCCAACCAGTAAGCCCTAACCGTGAAGAAATTTCTCCTTCATTCATTTGAGCACCCTCAGTGAGGCGAGGATCTTGTGCATGCTGAGAGATCAAGCCATCGAAGGATTTTACGTACTCCAGTGCGCGCCGCATGATCAACGGGTCATAGACGCATTTGCCGTCATCACTAAATATTCGGACGCGTGCCGCTGATTCATTCATCGCGACCAATTCCGTGAGTTTCTTGCCCTCAAGACCTTCCGTCACTGCGCCAATAGGAAATACATCACAGAGTCCAGCGCTTTGACCGAGACGAAATATTTGCTCCACAACGCCGGCTGTGTCTGCAACCGGGAATGTATTTGCCATAGCAGAGACCGCTGTGAAACCACCACGAACAGCTGCAGCGCTACCGGAAGCGACTGTCTCTGAATCTTCTCGACCAGGTTCGCGCAAATGAGTGTGAAGGTCGACCAATCCAGGAATGACCAATTTGCCCTGTGCGTCGATTACTTCAGCGCCAGGAAGTGATCCCTTACCAACCGGAAGCAATTGGCTGATTTTCTCACCTTCGATTTCGATATCCACTTCGCGGCCATCGACAAGCTTCGCATTCTTGATAAGTAAAGACATTACTTCACACCTTCTGGAGCAAAAGGTGCTCCCCCTAACAATTGATAAAGAACAGCCATTCGAGTGAGTACGCCGTTGCCCACTTGCTGCAAGACCACTGAATTGAGCGCATCAGCAGCGTCGGCGGCAATCTCTAGGCCGCGGTTCATGGGACCTGGGTGCATGATGATTCCGCCAGACTTCAACTGCCCAAGCCTTGCTGCCGTAATTCCATATTGATGTGAGTACTCCCGGGCGGTCGGGAAAAACGAATTGCTCATACGTTCAGTTTGGATGCGCAGTGCCATCACGACATCCAATTCTGGAAGTACTTGATCCAGTGAATAAGAAATCTCCACGCCCCATTTTTCGGCACCAACTGGTGCCAATGTGGGTGGCGAGATAAGAATGACTCGCGCACCGAGTTTTTTGAGGAGAAGAACATTGGAGCGAGCCACTCGTGAATGCAGGATGTCTCCCACAATTCCGACCGTCAAACCTTCGAAGCCAGAGCGGTGGGCAGGAAAGTTCTGTCGGATCGTATAGGCATCGAGCAGAGCTTGAGTGGGATGCTCGTGCGTTCCATCACCGGCATTGATCACTGCGGCTGAGATCCAGCCACTATCTGCCAACCGCTGGGCAGCCCCCGACGATGGGTGCCGAATCACAACAGCGTCTGCGCCCATGGCTTGGAGTGTCTGCGCTGTGTCTTTGAGACTCTCACCTTTACTTACCGAAGATCCTTTGGCAGAGAAGTTGATAACGTCAGCTGAGAGTCGCTTAGCAGCGGACTCGAAAGAGATTCGGGTTCGGGTTGAGTCTTCGAAGAAGAGGTTGACGACGGTAAGGCCGCGAAGAGTGGGAAGCTTCTTGCTTGCGCCATCAGATATTCGACTTAATTCTTCAGCAGTATCCAGAATGGAAAGTGCTTCTGCGCGGGAAAGATCATCAATACTCAGGAGATGTTGTTTCACTTCTCTCCCCCAACAATTTCCACGGCGTCCACTTGATCAATCTCTGTGAGATAAACGCGAACGCTTTCACTGGAAGAGGTGGGAAGATTCTTACCGACATAATCCGCTCGAATGGGAAGTTCGCGATGTCCGCGGTCTACTAAAACGGCCAATTGCACAGATCGAGGGCGCCCGATATCACCTAACGCATCCAAGGCAGCTCGAATTGTTCGGCCAGAGTAAAGAACATCGTCGACCAGAATGACATCACGGCCTTCAATTCCTTCGGCAGGAATCTGGGTGGGAAGCAATGGCTTAGGTGGGCGCATCCGCAGGTCATCTCGATGCAGTGTGACATCGAGCGTCCCATGAGGTACTGGAGACTCGATCTCGGCTAGTAGTTGAACAAGACGTTGCCCTAAATAGGCACCACGTGTGGGGATTCCAAGAATAGTTATATTGGAAAGACCTTGATTGCGCTCAACGATTTCATGAGCGATGCGCTTGAGCGCACGGGCGATATCATCGCCAGCAAGAATTGCTGCCATTTTTACTCCTTCGCCGCCTCTCTGGACGGATCGTTAAAGGACCAACGGATGGAAATCTACCATCTGTGGATGGATTCGGCGAAGAACTACCCGCCCCGCCTAACCTCGCGCCATGACCACAAATAGCCACCCTGATAATAGATCGTTCGCTTTAGAGTCCGATAAATCCCAGCATCCCGAGCATCCCGAACAGGGAATCTCCATTCAAGATATTGCTCGGAGCCTGCGTCAGATCCGACGGCAGAAGGGTTGGACCCTCAAAATGGTTGAGACAATTTCCGGCGGACGTTGGAAAGCCGTGGTTGTGGGCTCTTATGAGCGATGCGACCGTGCGCTCTCCCTGAATAAAGCCGTCGCCCTTGCCGCCTTCTATCAAGTTCCACTTGAGGTATTGCTAGGTCTGGAAACCGGTGATGATGAACCACCAGAGAAACGAAATTTGACTCTGAAAATTGCACGTCTGCACGAAGAAGCTTCACCTCAAGTCGAACTTCGCGCTTTCCAGAACTTCATCCTTTGGATCTGCGCCACCAGGCGCGACTGGAATGGACAGGTGATCACTTTGCGAAAGAGTGATGCCACCACATTAGCCTTGATTCTCAATCTCAGTGAGGAAGGGCTCTATCGCTGGCTAGCGGCGAAGAAATTTATTTAACGCACAGATTGAACTAGAGAACAAAAGATGGCTTGAGTACAACGATCCGTCCCAGAAGTCCATTGATATAGCCCGCTGAATCGTCGGTCGATAACTCACTGGCCAATTCGACTGCCTGCGAGATCGCAACGCTGTCATCGACATCGTTTTGCCAAAGAATTTCATAGATCGCAAGTCGAAGGATATTTCGATCAATTGCTGGCATGCGATCCATATCCCAACCTTGGGCATAAGTCATGATCAATTCATCGATCTTAACTTGGTGCTCCAGCACTCCCGCGATTAACGCTTCGGAGTACTCCCCTTGCGATATAGGTGAAAGCTCTTGTGGATCCCTTGCTGAGAGGAGGGCGACGGGACTTGCACCTCGAATGTCTCCCTCGTAGAGGAAATCTAAAGCTCGCTTGCGAGCCTTTGCACGAGCGCTCACTGACTAGGAGTTGGCGCGACCGAGGTAATCCCCGGTGCGAGTGTCAACGAGAATCTTCTCATCTTGCTTAATAAAGAGTGGAACTTGAACGGTGACACCGGTTTCAACCGTTGCGGGCTTAGTTCCACCTGATGAGCGATCGCCTTGAATTCCTGGCTCGGTGTAAGTGATGGTCAATTCCACGGATGCTGGAAGTTCGACATAAAGAGGATTGCCTTCGTGAACAGCGACGATGGCTGAGCAGTTCTCCAACATATAGTTAACGGCTTCACCAACAGTGTCGGCAGAGATGCTCATCTGATCAAAGGTCTTTTCATCCATAAAGATGAAATCATCGCCATCGCGATAGAGGAATTGCATATCGCGCTTCTCAAGGATTGCCACATCAACTTTTACGCCAGCATTGAATGTGCGATCAATAACCTTGCCCGTCATTACTGACTTAAGCTTGGTGCGAACAAAAGCTGGGCCTTTGCCTGGCTTAACGTGCTGGAATTCGACGACGTTCCAGAGCTGACCTTCGATATCTAAGGTCATGCCGTTCTTTAAATCATTTGTTGTTGCCATCGAAAACCCAATCCATTCATTGACCAACACGCCGTTGCGCGCTAAGTGGCCAAGAATACCTGATCTAAAACTACTTTTTGAGCAATTCGGATAGTGCCCGGAGGGCCAAAGAATACGAATGGGGACCAAACCCAGCGATCGTTCCGTGCGCAACCCCGGATATTACCGAGGTATGGCGGAATTCTTCACGGGCCATGGTGTTGGAGAGATGGACCTCAATGAGAGGAGCGGTAAGCATGTCGGCGGCATCGCGAATTGCATACGAGTAATGGGTAAAAGCCGCCGGATTAATAATCACTGGTAATGATTGATCAGCTGCCTCATGTAGCCACTCGATCATTTCTGATTCTGAATTCGTCTGACGGATATCTGCTGCGAAGCCTAACTGTTCGGCATCAGCCGTAATTCGTGCTGAGAGCCCGGCAAAGTCCATATCGCCATAGATGGCGGAGTCGCGAATATCGAGACGACCGAGATTAGGACCGTTGAGAACCATTACCTTCATGAGGAGATTCTCCCATATGCACTAGTGATTTCGTCGATTGTTACCGATTCTAGCCACACAGGTTTGGCTATGGCTTCGATACCGATAAAACGCATGCGGTCTCCGCGGGCCTTCTTATCCCCACGCATGCTCTCGATCAGTTCAGGCAGTGCCGCTCTCTTGTATGTAGTGGGTAATCCGAATCGACTCAGCAAGGATCTATGCAAGGAAACAATTTCCGAACTCAGCTCGGAGGTAATGGTGCTTAATTCCGCGGCGAAAACTAGACCGATAGAGACCGCTTCCCCATGCCGAAGCTGAAAATTTTCTGCCTTTTCGATCGCGTGACCCAACGTATGACCATAATTGAGAATCTCACGTAACTTGCCCTCGCGGAAATCACCGCTGACGATTCGCGCCTTAAAAGCGGCGGATAAATTGATCAGTTCACCAGCTACAAGACGAAGAGCCGAAAGATCGGCGGCCTTTTCGAGGATCTCCAGAATTCTCAGCTCGCCGATGAAACCAGTCTTAATAACCTCTGCTAATCCGGCTGAAAAATCTCTATCAGAGAGCCGATCCAAAAAGCTTAAATCAATGAAAACTGCCGTGGGAGAGTAAAAGGCGCCAATCAGATTTTTACCGTGAACCGAATTGATCCCTGTCTTGCCACCAATGGAGGCGTCGACCATCGCTGCGAGTGTCGTGGGAATGGCATACCAGGCGATGCCACGTAACCATGACGCCGCAACAAAGCCCGCAAAATCGGTTGTCGCGCCGCCGCCAATCGCAATGATTGCATCGCTTCGAGTAAGCCCAGCTTCTCCACATTCGTCCAGGGCTTTTTCAAATTGCCGGAAACTCTTTTGCTCCTCACCTTCTGGCAAGATGTGAAGAATTACCCTCTCGGAAGAAAACTTACTGAGTGCGAATGTTTGCGCGATATATTGTGGGGCAAAGATGATGACTCGCGAGTGCTGCTCGAGAATCGACGTAAGCGAGTCAGTCCAATTCGAACCCACCTCAATGAAATAGTTGCGTTCTGCTTGTACTTCAATCTGAATCATTGCGCCGCTCCCAATTCTGAACGATGGCTTGAGCAATAGCGGAAGGTTCCGCATCATCTGTAGAAATCCTAAAATCGGCCAACTTCTCGTAGGTGGGCCTACGTTTTTCATAGAGCGACAACCATTGTTGGCGCGGATTTACTAACAACAACGGACGGTCTCGATTGAATCCAATTCGAGGCGCAGCACTGGCAATTCCCACCTCTAAATAAACAATGAAGTCACTGGTTTGCTCGAGCTGAGAGGTGACCACCTCAGTCATCACCGCTCCCCCGCCGAGGCTAATAACGACACCATCCTCTTCTAGCGCTGATATGACTGATGCGCTCTCTTGGGTGCGGAAGGCAGCTTCTCCCTCATCCACGAAAATCGATGAAATCTTCTTTCCAGCTTTTTCCTCGACCAACCGATCGGTATCTAGGAAGGGTCGCTTGAGTTCCTTCGCCAGCAATTCGCCGACGGTGCTCTTTCCAGACCCCGGCGGACCAATCAGAATAATTGAGTTCATCAGCGAATCGAGAGCGCGGCGAGATAGTTCTCATAATTACGCTTGGTTTCGGCAACACTATCGCCGCCAAACTTTTCAATAATTGCATCGGCGATCACTAAAGCGACCATGGCTTCTGCAACGATACCTGCGGCAGGAACAGCGCAGACATCAGAACGTTGATTGATCGCTTTGGCCGGCTCACCAGTCGCAACATCAATCGTGTCGAGTGCACGTGGCACTGTGGAGATCGGCTTCATTGCAGCGCGAACTCTCAGAATTTCACCATTACTCATACCGCCTTCAGTTCCGCCAGCACGATCCGTCCGGCGTTTTACTCGACCATCCGCACCCTTTTCAATTTCATCGTGCGCAACAGAGCCACGGCGGCGAGCAGTCGCAAAACCATCGCCGATTTCAACACCTTTAATTGCTTGGATTCCCATCATGGCACCAGCCAGGCGAGCATCCAAGCGGCGATCCCAGTGGGTGTGAGAACCTAAGCCGGGAGGAAGGTCAAAGACGAGAACTTCGATTACTCCGCCGAGTGTGTCTCCTGCAGAATGAGCCGCATCAATCTCTGCGACCATACGTTCAGCTACTTGGGCATCGGCGCAGCGGACTTCATTTGAATCCACTCGATCGCGCTCAGCGTAATTGGGAAGGTAATAATTCTCTTCAACAGATACCGACCCGATAGACATCACATGACTCATGATTGTGGCGCCCACTGTTTGGGCAATGAACGCTCGTGCGATGGCACCTAGTGCAACGCGCGCCGCCGTCTCACGAGCACTGGCTCGTTCCAGAATGGGTCTCGCATCATCAAAACCATACTTCTGCATGCCCACGAGATCGGCATGACCCGGTCGGGGGCGAGTCAGGGGCGCGTTACGCGCCAATTCATCTAACTCTTCTTGCGGGACTCGATCTGCCGACATCACCTTCGACCATTTCGGCCACTCAGAATTACCCACTTGAAGGGCAATAGGTCCACCTTGGGTGAGGCCATGACGTACGCCACCCAAGATCGAAACAACATCGGCTTCAAAATTCTGTCGAGCGCCGCGACCATATCCCAATCGCCGACGAGATAAATCCTTATCGATATCAGCGGTCGATATTTCTACGTGCGCGGGAAGGCCTTCTAAAATTGCACTCAGCGCAGGTCCATGTGACTCCCCTGCCGTTAGCCAACGCAACATCTCAACCTCATTCACCGAAAGTACCGTGTGGCCGCCGTATGGCAGCACCTAGGATCCTATTCTTTCAGATTTCCGCCTAGATCGTTCCCCATTTACGGGAAAAGAGAGCAAATTCGCCCCTAATGCGTCGTAATCAAAAACCAGAGGGTGGGAACTATTAAAAAGGGTGCGAAGGCGACCGAATGGTTTCGTATCCGTCCGCCTACTGCGAGGACTGCTGACAGATAAAGTCCAGCGGAAGTCCACGCAATAAGATGAATCAGGTAGAGAGTGTGCCAAGAGTCAGTAGCAATACTCAGGATCACGGCCAATTTCACATCTCCGGCACCCAAGGACTTACGTGAAAGCAGGTAGATCGCGAGGTATACGGCGACTACAGCTAGTGGTCGAGTCAGAGTTTCTATTCCCTCATTCCCCTCTTCGGAAAGGAAGAGCAGCGCTCCGAGCGGCGGAAGAGATAGATTCGGAATCCTCCGATAGCGCAGATCGAAGTAGCAGACAGCCCCAGAAGTGACCATGACAGAGATCAGTAACAATATGCGCATGAACCGATACTGGCGACATCGCAGAAATTTTGCTTCCTCGCTTTACAGGCGCGCTTGCTGAGCCTCTCGCGCAACTGCCAGTAGCCGTGTCCGCATGTCATCTCTATCAAAATCACGTTCGGTGAAGAGCGCAATCTGTTCGAGTGCTTGCTCCACGAGCAAGTCGATCCCATCAATGATCGGTAACCCCGATCGTTGCCAAGCGCTAGCCAATGGGGTCGGCCATGGATGGTAGAGAACCTCGCAGAGCAAGCCAGTTGGGACCAGCTCCACACACGCTTCAGTGGAAATAACCCCACTCGGCACGGTCGATATCACGAGGTCATAATTGTTGAGTTGATGGGTCCACTCGCCGGACATTTCGATGGCTTCGATGAGGGTTTCTCCTGCAGCTCTCTGCAACGCATCACGTCGACTAGATGTTCGCAGAAAAGTATGAATACTCGGTACTCGGTTTGCTAAAGCTCCAACTGCTGCTCGGGCAGTGCCTCCGCCACCGATCAGTGCAACCCGAGAGATATCAAGATTTGCAAAGACCCGTTCGAATCCGACCATGTCAGTCGATAGACCGTGCCACTCACCGGAGCGATTT
Source organism: uncultured Actinomycetes bacterium (assembly GCA_903875815.1). The sequence continues at coordinate 2,582 of CAIQXR010000261.1, read as the reverse complement.
ATCACCGTATTGACTGAGGCGATCACACTTGCCTTGGGGTCAATGGAGTTCAACAGCGGTAGTACCGTCTCTTTAAGCGGCATCGTGAGTGAGAATCCTCGCCAATTCTCGGCGAGTTTTTGATTCAGAAATCCTGGCAAAGCATCACTGGAGAGTTCAAATCGTGTGTACTCCCCCTCAAATTCCAGAATTCGATAGGCCGTTTGATGAATCACTGGTGAAAGTGAATGAGCGATAGGAGAACCAAGTACAGCGGCGCGCATCATTTGAATAATCCTTTCGCCACATTCGTATTAAAGAGTGCGACCCATTGTTCAAATTCAGAATAGGTGGCGGTAAATCGAGTGTCCCCTGGCTTAACAGTAATGAAATAGAGCCAATCGCCGCTGGCGGGAGCGAGCGTTGCCGCAATCGCGGAAACGCTGGGGAATGCAATAGGAGTAGGTGGCAAACCCGTGTGAAGGTATGTGTTGTACGGAGAGATCACCTGGGTGGCTTTTCGGGAGAGAGTGATTCTCCCTTGTGTTCCGAGTGCATACTGAACTGTCGAATTGAGCTGAAGTGCCATTCCGATCTTCAATCGATTAAAGATAACCCGCGCCACCTTTGAATAATCCTTGGGATCACCCTCGATTTGGACGAGCGAGGCTACCGTCAGGTTCTGATAGTCGGTATATCCAGTTACGCCATTAGCTAAGTGAAGCTGTGCAGTTTCTTGGGTGAAAGCTGCAGACATTTGAGTAATCGCCTGCGTGAGTGTGGTGTGAGATGGGAAAGAATAATGAGCGGGAGCTAATTGCCCCTCCCATGAATGTGATGCATTAGCGATTGTTGGTGCCAGTGATTTTGGCAGCGGCGATGAGAAATCAATCTGACCAGATGCGCGAAGCGATTTGAGGACGCTCGCATACGTCGCACCCTCCTGCACTTTAATGAGCCCTTGAATTCGAGCGGGATCGAGTAGCTCAAAAATAGATCGCTTAGTTGAGATGTGGGTTTCGATTCGATGTAGCCCGGGTGAAATACCTCGAGCAGAGGTATTGGAGTTGAATTCAGAAATAAAGGTCGAGGCGCTTTGAATGACTCCGGCCGAAACTAAGTGCTGCGCAATTGCAGAGCCCGACTCCCCTTGAGCTATTTCGAAATTTACCACTGGACCTGGTTGACCGTCCGCAAAATCACTCGACGAAAAGATGACCGGCGCGACGATAAGTCCCATGAAGATACCGACGCCGACAATTGTTGCAATGAACCGTTTCAAGGGAAGACCTCACGGGATGGTGCGCCTTGTAGTCGTTCATTATTCAGGGCGCTTTCCAATATCGTCGTGGCCGCCATTGCATCAATCTCTGACCGCGCTTCGCGTGTGGATCTTCCAGACTCTTTCAACGTTCGAGCGGCGCTGACAGTAGTTAATCGTTCATCAATGAAATAGATCTTCGCTGGCGTGATCGCGCGAATTCGATGGGCGAAGGCGATCACGGAATCAATTTTCGCGCTTCCCGCACCAGAGAGATTCTTAGGCATACCGATGGCGATGTAGATCGGATCAAGCTCTTCGAAGAGCACTGTGAGATCCATATCGAGTTCATCAGATCCAGCCATGAGCGTCATATATGGAGAGGCGAGAATTCCGGATCGATCAGATGCTGCTACACCAATCCGAACATCGCCATAATCAAAGGCAATTCGACGCCCTTGCTCCATGGCGTTATCCGACTAACGATGCAATGGTTTTGGTTAATTCAGCGATCGTTGCGGGAATCTGACCAGCATCTGAGCCACCACCTTGGGCGAAATCATCTCGACCACCGCCACCGCCACCAAGAATTGCCGAGCCAGCCTTAACTAATGCTCCTGCTTTTGCACCAAGTTTCTGTGCTGCATCACTAGCTGCAACCACGAGCGAGGTACGGTCACTAGAACGTGAAATCAATACAACGACCCCATCGGTCATGCGATTGCGCAGATCTGTCGCAATCACTCGCAAGTCATCTGGAGTTAGTCCAGATTCTATCTCAGCTGCAATTAATGAGATGGGACCCACTTGCTTTTGCTGAGCCAAGAGGGTTGAGGCAGCTTCGAGTGCCTTCGCAGTTTTAAATGCCGCAAGCTCTTTTTCGACGCCCTTCATTTTTTCGATCATCTCGGAAATTCGCTCCGGGAGTTCTTCTACCTTGGCGCCTTTAATGAGATCGGTTAATGAATTGAGGAGAAGATGCTCGCGAGCGAGGAAATTAAATGCATCGCGTCCGACTAACGCTTCGACTCGGCGCACACCTGCGCCAATGGAAGATTCTGACAGCAACTTAACAACACCGAGCTGGCCCGATGAGGAGACGTGGGTTCCGCCGCACAGTTCGTGTGCCCAATCTCCGACACTGACTACTCGAACTTGATCTCCGTATTTTTCACCAAAGAGCGCCATTGCGCCCATCGCTTTTGCTTCGGGTTGGGTCATGGTCTTTGCTGTTACTGCAAGATCTTCGAGCAGCAAAGCATTCACTCGTGATTCAACATCAGCGAGAACGGAGACGGGTACTGAACCATTAGCAGGGAAATCGAATCGGAAACGACCGGGT
>CAIQXR010000260.1 GCA_903875815.1 uncultured Actinomycetes bacterium | reverse complement strand
CTTAGTTTTTAGATAGGCTAGGCCAAATGGAGCCAAATTCGCAGGATACCGATCGCCCGATTCACACTTCTGGTTCGCTATCTGTTGGTGATCGCCTGACGGTCATCATTGGCCCAGTTGCCCACGGTGGCCATTTCGTAGCGCGTCATGAAGGTCGCGTCCTATTTGTCCGCCACGGATTGACGGGCGAAAAGTGCCTCGTGGAAATCACCCAGGTGACTTCGAAACTTTGTCGAGCCGACGTAGTGGAAGTCCTCGAGGCTTCGCCGCATCGCGTGACGGCCCCATGTTCCTTCGCCCGCCCCGATGGTTGTGGTGGCTGCGATTTCCAGCACGTGGAAATTAACCACCAGCGCGAGCTCAAGCGTTCGATTATCCGCGAACAATTCTCTCGGTTAGGAAAGATCGAAATCGATCTCGATGTCATTGGCGTCGAACCAAGTGATGGACTGCATTGGCGAACTCGAATGGATTTTGCGATTGGTGCCAGCGGAAAACCTGGCCTCTACTCCTCGCGCAGTAAAGAAGTTGTCGAAATTGATAAATGCTTGATTGCTGTGGAAGAGATGGAGAACGCTCCTTTCTTCGATCGCATCTGGAAGGGCGATGATCGGTTAGAGGTTGCCGTTTCTAGCGCTGGCGAAATGAACGTCTCTCGAGGCGGAAGAAGTATTTCTGGCCCCACCCAACTCCATGAAACTGTTGCGGGCTTTGACTACGAAATTTCTCCGAATTCTTTCTGGCAGAGTCACTCAGCAGCACCGGCCACGCTGATGAAGCGAGTCATGGATCTGCTCGCACTTCGCGTGGGTGATCACGTCTGCGATCTTTATGGTGGCGTTGGCCTATTTACTGCACCGATGGCGCAAGATGTTGGCTTGGCTGGAAAAGTTCATCTCATTGAATCTAGCTATCGAGCAACACAAGATGCTGCGAAGATTTTCAAAGATGAGAAGCAAGTTGAGATTCACGAGGGTCGAGTCGAGCAGAAATTGCCACTCATCCGAAAGATCGATGTCATCCTTCTCGATCCACCTCGGACAGGGGCAGGGGAGTCGGTAGTGAAGGCAATGGTCAAGGCCAAGCCCCGAACTATCGTCTATGTATCCTGTGATCCCGCCAGCTTGGCCCGCGATGCCCGCCTACTCGAGGATTCTGGCTATCTCATGGATCACATCGTGGGCTTCGACCTCTTCCCGATGACTCAGCATGTGGAGACGGTGGCCCGCTTTACCCCTGCTCAATAGTTAAGATAGGGACATGAGCAAAAACTCCTTCGGCGCCAAGAGCCAGCTCGAGGCAGCAGGCAAGAAATACGAGATCTTTGATATCACGGGTATCGAAGGCGCTGCGACGCTTCCTTTCAGTTTGAAGGTACTGCTCGAGAATTTGCTGCGCACCGAAGACGGCGCAAATATCACCGCTGAACAAATCAAAGCCCTCGCTGCTTGGGATCCTTCAGCCGAGCCGGATACTGAAATTCAATTCACGCCAGCGCGCGTGATCATGCAAGATTTCACTGGCGTTCCATGCGTAGTTGACCTCGCCACCATGCGTGAGGCGATCGTGGAACTTGGGGGAGATCCCGCGAAAGTTAATCCATTGGCACCGGCTGAACTCGTGATTGATCACTCGGTTATCGCAGATAAGTTCGGCACCAAGCAATCATTCGAGCAGAACACTGATATCGAGTATGAGCGCAACCGTGAGCGTTACCGCTTCCTTCGTTGGGGGCAGGGTGCATTTGATGAATTTAAAGTAGTTCCACCCGGAACTGGAATCGTGCACCAAGTGAATATTGAATACTTGGCACGCGTCGTCATGACTCGCACGGTCGCCGGCGAACTCCGTGCCTATCCCGACACTGTCGTCGGAACCGACTCTCACACCACCATGGTCAATGGCCTCGGCGTGCTCGGTTGGGGAGTGGGCGGCATTGAAGCTGAGGCAGCCCTCCTGGGTCAGCCGGTATCGATGTTAATTCCACGCGTTGTTGGTTTTAAGCTCAACGGTCAATTGCCAATCGGAACAACGGCAACCGATTTAGTTCTCACCATTACTGAACAACTACGCAAGCATGGTGTGGTCGGAAAGTTTGTCGAGTTCTACGGACCGGGAGTCACTGCCCTTCCTATGGCAAACCGAACAACGATCGGAAACATGTCGCCTGAATATGGTTCGACCTGCGCGATCTTCCCGATCGATGAAGAGACCATTCGTTACTTAGAACTCACCGGTCGCACAGCGGCAGAACTCGAACTCGTAGAGAAATATGCCAAGCGCAACGGCATGTGGCACGACCCAGCACATGAGCCACGGTTCTCGGAGAAACTAGAACTTGATCTCGCAACTGTTGTCCCTTCGATCTCAGGACCCAAGCGTCCACAAGATCGTATTTCCCTCAGTGATTCCAAGAAGGCTTTTGATGCAATTCTTCCTTCCTATCTCTCGGAAAAGAGTTCCCAGAAGGCCGTTGATATTTCGCTAGAGAGCGGAGCTACTTCGGTGGCTAATGGCGCCGTTGTTATCGCATCCATTACTTCGTGCACCAATACCTCTAATCCCAGCGTGATGATTGGCGCTGCCCTTGTTGCTAAGAAAGCTGTCGAAAAGGGTCTTCGCAGTAAGCCTTGGGTAAAGACCACCCTGGCGCCGGGCTCCAAAGTTGTTACTGATTATTACGATCGCGCTGGCCTTACTACTTATATGGAAGATCTCGGCTTCAACTTGGTCGGTTATGGCTGTGTCACGTGTATCGGAAACTCCGGACCGCTGCCAGTAGAAATTAGCAAAGCGATTAATGAAAACGATCTTGCGGTAACGGCAGTTCTCTCGGGTAACCGAAACTTCGAAGGCCGAATTAGTCCAGATGTAAAGATGAATTACCTTGCTTCACCGCCACTCGTTGTTGCCTACGCGCTGGCTGGTTCGATGAACCACGATTTCGAGAAGGATTCACTGGGCCTTGATCAATCGGGCAATCCGGTCTACCTCAAGGATATTTGGCCATCGGCTGAAGAGATTCAGCAAGTTATCGATAGCTCAATCTCCTCGGAGATGTTCACAAAGGACTACGCGAGCGTCTTTGAAGGCGATCACCGATGGAAGTCACTCGATACTCCAACCGGAAAGACATTTGAGTGGGATCTCCACTCCACTTACGTGAGAAAACCACCGTACTTTGAAGGTATGCCTCGCAATCCGCAACCCGTCACAGATATTCACGGCGCCCGCGTGATGGCAATTTTGGGAGATTCGGTTACTACTGACCACATCTCACCAGCCGGAAATATTAAAGCCGATTCACCAGCCGGTAAATATTTGGCCGAGCACGGTATCGATCGCGCTGATTTCAATTCATATGGTTCACGTCGTGGAAACCATGAGGTAATGATTCGCGGGACATTTGCCAATATCCGCTTGAAGAATCTCTTACTCGATGGCGTAGAAGGTGGCTTCACTCGCAACTTCCTTGCCAATGGTGAGACCACAACGATTTACGACGCATCGATGCAGTACCAAGCCTCCGGAGTTCCGTTGGTGATCTTGGCGGGCAAAGAGTATGGCTCTGGTTCATCTCGTGACTGGGCAGCAAAGGGCACAGCGCTGTTGGGTGTACGCGCAGTTATCGCTGAATCCTTTGAACGTATCCATCGTTCCAACTTGATTGGCATGGGCGTTCTTCCATTGCAATTCGCGCCAGGTGTCAATGCCGCGAGCCTCGGACTCAAGGGCGATGAGACCTTCGATATCACTGGCATCGAGAAGCTCAACGCTGGATCTACGCCAAAGACTGTGACCGTCACGGCTGGATCAATTACTTTCGAAGCAATTGTGCGCATCGATACACCGGGCGAAGCTGACTACTACCGACATGGCGGAATCATGCAATACGTCCTCCGCTCACTTCTCTAGAAGAGAAGGCACCCTCATCACCATGTATCTCGAGCGAATTAATCAACCCAGCGATCTGCGCGCTCTCACCGAGACAGAGCTCGTTGAATTGGCTGCTGAAATTCGTGCACTCCTCATCGATAAAGTCACGAAGTCAGGTGGGCACTTGGGCCCCAATTTGGGCGTGGTGGAACTGACGATTGCGATACATCGCATCTTTGATTCACCGGACGATCCGATCGTCTTTGATACTGGCCATCAGAGTTATGTACACAAGATTCTCACGGGACGGGCAGCGGACTTTGATTCGCTCCGTCAACGCGGTGGCTTAGCTGGCTACCCCAGCCGATCAGAGAGTAAGCACGACATCATTGAAAATTCCCATGCATCCACTGCGCTCTCATGGGCAGATGGCATTGCAAAAGGGTTACGTCTGCAAGGGAAAAATGAGCGAACTGTTGTGGCAGTTGTCGGCGATGGCGCCCTCACTGGTGGCATGTCATGGGAAGCGCTGAATAACATCGCTTCGTCCGATGATTTGCGCTTGGTCATTGTTGTTAATGACAATGAACGTTCTTATTCACCGACTATCGGTGG
>CAIQXR010000259.1 GCA_903875815.1 uncultured Actinomycetes bacterium | reverse complement strand
CGAGTGTAGACATTACGAGGCCTGCGCCATTTCCGATAATTCCGACTTCGCCTTCGAGCTTGACGTAGTTGAGGCCCTTCTCTTTGGCGAGCGCCTCAAGTGGATTTGCTGCAGCGTGGTCGACTAGAGCTTCATGTGATGGGTGACGGAATTCTGCGTTGTCATCCAAAGTTACTTTGCCATCGAGTGCGACGACTTTGCCATCCTGAGTCTTTACGAGTGGGTTGATCTCCATCAACGTGGCATCTTCAGCAACAAATGCTGCCCAGAGCTTAAGAAGAACTGCCTCAACTTGTGGGGCAACATCAGCCGGGAATTGGCCTTTGGAAACAATCTCGTGGGCAGTTGCAGAAGAGATTCCCTTATTGGGATCGATTCCTACACGTGCAAGTTTTTCTGGTGAAGTATGAGCGACTTCTTCAATCTCCATGCCGCCAGCAACCGATGCCATGACGAGGAAATTTCGATTAGCACGATCAAGCAAAATGGCGAGGTAGTACTCGGCTTCGATCGGTGCCGCTTCGGCGATCATCACCTGGTGAACAGTGTGGCCCTTGATATCCATACCCAAAATTGCTTCGGCTTTGACGCGCGCATCTGCGGCATCTTCAGCGAGTTTTACGCCGCCGGCTTTTCCACGACCGCCAACTTTGACCTGCGCCTTAACGACTACTTTGCCACCGATCTTGGCAGCAGCAGATTCGGCTTCGGCTGGGGTGGTTGCAACTGCGCCACCGAGGACTGGAACTCCGTGAGATTCGAAGAGATCACGAGCCTGATATTCGTAGAGATCCATGTGGCTGCCCCGTTCCTTGATCGACTATTTAGCTTGTCGGCTATCTGGCTTAACTGGCTTTACTGGCTTTACTAACTTAACTAATGGGAAGGTCCGCGAAAGTTATAGCCCAATCCTAATGGGAATCTAAAGCTTCTCTACCGGCGCATAGCGCAGCAGCAACCGCTTCTCGCCTGCGCTTCCGAAGTTAATGGTCGCCTCTGCGCGATCGCCTGCGCCATTGACTGCCACCACTGTTCCGAGGCCAAATGTGTCATGGGACACACGATCCCCTACCGCCAGAACCATCGTCTCCGGACTCTTACGGCCAGTGGCGCGAGGAGCTGGCATAAATGCTGATGATCGAGTGAGCGATGAGGACCGAGTTCCTGATCCATAGGCGCCACTTCCAATAGAGCGATCGATTGATGAGGTGCGCTCGTTCCACTTCACCAATCCATCAGGAATTTCTTCCAAGAATCGTGAAGGCGGGTTATAGGCCGGAGCTCCCCACGCGCTTCGATATTCCGAACGCGAGAGATAGAGCCGTTCGCGGGCCCGAGTAAGACCGACATATGCCAAGCGCCGTTCCTCTTCTACCTCTTCCTTTGCGCCCAAAGTACGCGAGTGCGGGAAGATGCCTTCTTCCATGCCGGTTAAGAAGACAGTCGGAAATTCCAAACCTTTAGCCGTGTGCAGCGTCATCAAGGTGACGACTCCTCCGTGCTCTTCGCCATCTGGAATCTGATCAGAGTCAGCGACCAGCGCAACATCTTCCAAAAATCCAAGTAGCGAGATCTCTTCACCTTCGTCGACTTCGGATTGCTCATACTCCACTGCT
>CAIQXR010000258.1 GCA_903875815.1 uncultured Actinomycetes bacterium | reverse complement strand
TCAATCGCAAGGAATTCTTTCGGTACTTGTCTTAGGTGCCGCGACGGACTACGCACTTCTTCTCATTGCCCGCTATCGCGAAGAGCTCCATCTCCATCGTTCTCGCGTGGATGCAATGCGAAAGGCATGGCGCGGTGTGGTCGAACCGATCGTTGCTTCCGGTTCTACTGTCGCCATTGGTTTGCTGGTGCTCCTGCTATCTGAGCTCACCAATAATCGTGGCCTCGGTCCGATCGGTGCGATCGGTATTGCTTGCTCGATGGTCACGATTCTGACCTTCTTGCCGGCGCTACTTGTTCTCTTCGGTCGTTGGATCTTCTGGCCCAAGCGCCCGCTCTTCGATCACCCCGATGAAAAACTCACAGGCCTCTGGTCTAAGGTTGCCAACGCAACCCAGAAGCACCCTCGCAAATATTGGTTGGTTTCTGGTGGCGCACTACTCGTGCTCGCTGCTTTCATCACCACGCTAGGTGCAAATGGTCTCTCTACCGTTCAGGGCTTCACTCAACGTCCCGACTCTGTTGTCGGACAAGAGCAGCTGCTTAAGTACTTCCCAGGCGGTCAAGGTCAACCAACTCAAGTAGTCGTTAAAGTCGGCGAAGTTGATGCTGTGATCAATACGTTGCAGGGAATTAAGGGCGTCAGCTCAGTGACTCCACTTGTTGATCCCATGACCCAGACACCTAAAGTTGTCGATGGTCTAGAAGTTCTCAATGTCACTCTGGCATACGCACCGGACTCAGCAGCTGCGACTGCACTGATTCCCGGCTTGCGCGCAGGTGTGAAATCAATCGATCCATCAATTCTCACTGGTGGAACAACAGCGGTCTATTACGACGTGCATGAGGCAGCCCAGCGCGATCGGGCACTCATCATTCCAGTGATCCTCTTTGTGATCGCCGTAATTCTGGCGCTTCTTCTTCGCTCACTCGCTGCTGCTGGTCTGCTATTGGTGACAGTCGTGCTCTCCTTTGCTGCGACCCTAGGTGTGTCGAGCTTGGTCTTCCACCACCTCTTCCACTTCGCTGGTGAAGATACGTCCTATCCGCTCTTCTCCTTCGTCTTCCTTGTGGCGCTGGGCATTGATTACAACATCTTCTTGATGACTCGTGTTCGCGAAGAGACGATCAAACATGGCACGAGTGCGGGCGTGACCAAGGGCGTGACAGTTACTGGTGGCGTCATTACTTCAGCGGGAATTGTTCTCGCGGCTACCTTCACCGTTCTCGGCATCTTGCCGCTGGTCTTCTTGGCTGAACTTGGCTTCACAGTAGGCTTCGGCGTGTTGCTCGATACCTTGATTGTTCGCTCTATTTTGGTGCCGGCGCTCGTACACAGCATTGGTCCTAAGATTTGGTGGCCATCGAAGCTAGCTAAGGAATCCAAGTAGCGAAAGACCTTAGTCATGCGAGTAGGAATTTCAGGGTATGGATTGGCGGGGCGTACTTTTCACGCTCCGCTCATTGCCTCTCTCGGTCACGAGATTGTGGGCGTGCTCACCAACAGTCCTGAACGCGCCGATCATGTTGCGATTGATTTCCCTTCTTGTTCTGTCCTTTCGACTTTCGATCAGTTATTGGATCGCAACCTCGATCTCGTTGTCATAGCCACTGCAAACACGCTTCACAAAGAACAGGCGCTTGCTGCGATTGAGAAAGGAATTGCGGTCGTCGTAGATAAACCATTCGCGCTCTCTCTCAAGGACACCAATGAAATTCTCGCTGCTGCCGACAAGGCTGGCGTGTTGGTAACGACTTTCTTTAACCGACTCTGGGATAGCGACACGCTCACTGCTGCCAAAGCGATTGGTGACGGCACGCTCGGAAAAGTATTTCGCTTCGAATCTCGGTTCGAACGGTTTCGACCCGAACTTCGACCCGGTGCATGGCGAGAGAGTTCGGCCCGTGATGGCGGCGGCCTGCTCTTTGATTTACAGCCGCATTTACTCTCGACCGCCCTCCACCTTTTCGGTCCAGGCGAGCTCGTGGGAGCAAGCGTGCGCTCGATCAGGGGGAGCGGAGATGATGACGCAGTACTTACTGTGAAGCACGCCAGCGGTGTTGATTCCTATTTGTCGGCTAGCGCCATCATGGGATCTCCCGGTCCACGAATTCGTTTATCTGGTGACCGCGGTTCCATGATTGTGGATGATTTGGATCCACAAGAGGAGCTATTACGTAAAGGTGAGAAGCCAGTCCATGGAACGTGGAATTTAGATACTCGATCCACGACTGTGATTGTTCAAGGGGAGAACGTTGTCGCATACGACTCCCTTCCCGGCAATTACGGCGAGTTTTACCGAGAGGTCTTTGCCGCTATTGAAACGGGTAGCCCACTCACTGTGACTCATCAATTGATCCGCAGCGTTGCGACAATTATTGATCAGGCCCGAGAACTCTCATTTCGATAGGAGCTGTCATTGAGTGATGTCATTGTCGTTGGCGCAGGTCTGGCTGGATTAACAGCAGCTACTTATTTAGAGCGCGCAGGATTAGAAGTGACTGTGCTGGAAAAGTGCGATCGGCCAGGTGGTCGCGTCAAGACCGATCTCGTCGATGGCTACCGCTTGGATCATGGATTCCAGGTCATTAATTCTGGTTACTCTGAAATTAAGAAATTGAATCTATTGGATGGCATTGATTTCCAGGCTATCTCGCCGAACCTTCGATTGTCGGGATTGGATGATCAGATCGTAGGACTCTCTCACCTGCCAACAACGGTAGGAAGGGTTTCTGGAAGTCTTGCCGAGAAAATCGCATTTGCGTCATTTCTCGCCAGCAGTAAAAAAGGTGATGTTGCCTTGGGTGACGCAGCGAAAAAGTTTTCAACTCTTTACGCACATATTCTCAAACCATTTCTGACCGGCGTTTTTCTCACAAACCCAGATGAGATCTCATCGACAGTTGCTCGCCAGATCATGCGTTCATTTGCCACTGGTCGACCTGGAGTACCTGCCCTGGGAGCAGGAGAGTTATCGCGAAAACTTGCTGCCCCATTGCGAGATATACGTTATAACACCGAAGTTCTGAAGATTTCCTCCGGTGAAGTTTCAGGTGAGTTTGGAAGGCTTACGGCCGATGCAATCGTTGTTGCTACGCCACCGAGCGTTGCAAGCGCCCTACTGTCGACGCCGTTACAGGCACGCCCGCTCTCATCAACCACCTGGTATCACACAACCTCCGATGATCTGCCACAGTCCAAGTACCTTGCAGTTGGCTCCGGAAAGGGCATTGTAAATTCCGTGGTGATTTCCGAAGTCTCACGTAGTTATGCACCCACAGGGCAGCACCTGATTTCGACGACCGCACTCTCAACGCTTTCGGAGTTCGAACTACACCAGGAGTTGGATTCACTCTGGTCGACTAATTCACGTTCGTGGCAAGAAGTTGGCCGCTATGAAATCGCCGAATCGCTTTATCTTGTAGATTCCACGTTACGCAACCGCCAATCTGCGGCCATAGGTGCAGATCTCTATCTTGCCGGTGATTTTACTCAATGGCCTTCACAACAAGGTGCGATGCGCAGCGGCCGGCTATCGGCGGAAGAGATTATTCGTTCTCGGAAATAAGCGCTGCAAGCGCCCCTGAAATTTCTGGGTAATCAAAAGTAAAGCCATCCGCAAGTAAAACTTCCGGAGAAACTTTCTTCGATCCAAGAATTTCAGTGGAGAAACCACCGAGCGCAAGCTTCAATGCGAAAGCAGGTGCAGGGAAGAGCGCCGGACGATGCAACGTGCGAGCAAGAGCTGCAGTGAACTCAAGGTTGGTTACTGGATTGGGTGACGTGAGGTTCACCGGTCCTTCGAGTTGAGATTCTAAGAGGTGGCAGATCGCGCGAATATGATCGTGCAGAGTGATCCATGACCACCATTGCTTGCCATTTCCCAATTTGCCACCGAGGCCAAACCGGAAGAGTGGGAGCATACGACCCAGTGCGCCACCGGTGGGATCGAGGACGAGACCGGTACGTAATTTTACTGTGCGAACATCGCCTGCAAGATCAGCTGCGCTTTCCCACTCGCGGCATACGGCAGCGAGAAAGTCATCGCCGGCGCGATCTGCTTCAGTGACAGCGCGATTTCCGGTCTCACCATAGAAGCCCATGGCGCTGGCAGAGATAAAGACCGCAGGTTTTACTTGTGCGACGGCATTGGCGATTGCGGTCGTTCCCAGTAGGCGCGAGTTAAGAATTTCTGCGCGATATTTCTTTGTCCATCGCTTATCGCCGACCCCGGCGCCAGCTAAGTGAATAACTGCATCGATGCCTTCAAGGGCGGCAAGATCGACTGTTCCTGACTTCGGATCCCAAGATATTTCATCGGCCGCCGTTGCGGGACGACGAACAAAGCGTTGCACTGTGTGACCTTCAGATCGAAGGTGTCCGACAAGGGCGGTGCCGATAAGTCCAGATGCTCCGGTAACGGCGATGCGTTGTGGAGGCAGGGCCTTCTTCACAGCTGCGACCTTAGAGTCCTAAATCAGATTCGAAGCGACCATCTTCTAGACGCTCCTTCAAAGTAACCAGGAATCGGGCAGCATCTGCGCCATCAACAATTCGGTGATCGTAGGAGAGCGCGAGATAGACCATCGAGCGGATCGCAATCTGCTCGCCGCCGTCAGTTCCCTTAAGAACCATCGGACGCTTCACCACTGCACCAAGACCAAGAATCGCAACCTGTGGTTGGTTGATGATCGGAGTATCAAAGAGTGCACCGCGACTGCCAGTGTTGGTGAGAGTAAATGTTCCACCACCGAGTTCGTCGGGAGTGATCTTATTATCGCGAGTGCGTGCTGCAACGTCAGCAATCTTGCGAGCAACGCCGCCGATATTGAGGTCGCCAGCATCCTTGATAACAGGAACGAGTAGACCTCGTTCAGTATCGACTGCTACACCGAGGTGTTCTGCGCCGTGGTAGGTGATGGTGTCACCTTCGGCAGAGGCATTCAAAACTGGGTGCTGTTTGAGAGCTTCGCAGACCGCAACGGCGAAGAATGGCAAGAAGGAGAGCTTGACGCCTTCGCGAGCTTCGAAGTTGGCCTTGGCGCGATCACGAAGACGGGCAATCTTTGTTACGTCAACTTCAACGACGGTAGTGAGTTGTGCGCTGACGTGAAGTGATTCGACCATGCGCTCGGCAATGACTTTGCGAAGACGGGACATCTTCACTTGAGTTCCGCGAAGTGGTGAGATTGCAACCGGAGCTGCTGGAGCTGCGGGGGCAGATGATGATTGGACTGCGGCTGGTGCGGATGCCGCGCGAGGCGCAGCGGCCAAAATATCTTCCTTGCGGATTCGACCACCGATACCTGTCCCTGTGACGCGAGCGAGATCGACACCGCTTTCGCGTGCAAGTTTGCGAACAAGGGGAGTGACATAAGAGTCGGAGTTATCAACGGCTGAAACTGGTGTTGGCGCAGCAACGGGCGCTGGAGCAGCTACTGGTGCTGGTGCAACGGGGGCAGGTGCAGCAACAGCGACTGGTGCATCAACGGGCGCTGCCGACGATGAACCAATCGTGGCAAGGCGTGCGCCGACGGGAACTGTGGAGTCCACTGGTACATCAATCGAAAGGATGGTGCCAGAAACTGGGGATGGAATTTCGGTGTCAACTTTGTCGGTGGAAACTTCGAGTAGTGCCTCATCGACAGTGACAGTGTCGCCAACGCTCTTTAGCCAACGCGTCACGGTTCCTTCAGTAACTGATTCGCCCAATGCAGGCATCGCAACAATTGTTCCAGCGGCTGTAGGGACTACCGCGGGAGTGGCAGCTGGAGCTGCGACTGGCGCTGGAGCTGCGACGGGTGCAGCAACTGGTGCTGGAGCCGCGACGGGTGCAGGTGCTTCAACGACAGGAGCTGGAGTTGCAACTGGAGCTGCAGGAACTGCCACAGGTGCTGGTGTTGCTGCGCCATCGGCTGCGCCAATTACGGCGAGTTCTGCGCCGACTGCAACGGTCTGGTCAACGCCCACAACGATGCGAGAAAGAATTCCGGCAGCAGGCGAAGGAATTTCGGTATCAACTTTGTCGGTGGAGACTTCGAGCAGTGGCTCGTCCATAGCGACCATGTCGCCTTCATTCTTTAGCCAACGAGTAACTGTTCCTTCGGTGACCGATTCGCCAAGTGCTGGCATCGTTACTG
>CAIQXR010000257.1 GCA_903875815.1 uncultured Actinomycetes bacterium | reverse complement strand
GATATTGCGGCAGCTCTCGAGGAGTGCCAACTTTGCGCCTTCGTAAGGATTCAAATAAGACCAACGCGCATTCACATCGGTAGAGATAGCGACGCCGAGGTTGGTCTTGGCATCAATGCGAACCATGCCGGAATCTTCGGGTTGGGCAAGCACGCTATTGCCTTGAACATAGCGATCGTATTGGGAAGTCACCCACGTTTTATCAGCGATGTTGGGGCTAGCGATCAACTTCAATACTGCAGCTTTAATCTCATCGTTGCTAGAAGGAAGTGGAACGGTCAATGTCTTAGCGGCGTGCTCTTTAATGTAAGCAGGCTCGGCAAGTGGTCGGTTGTAGACCGGGCCATCATGCGCGACAGTGCGAGGTGGAACATCGACGATTAATTCACCATTGAAAGTGATGTGCAGATTGGTTCCATCGGTGACTTCACCAATAACAGTCGAAGTCACATCCCACTTCTTACAGATCGCTAAGAACTGCTTAATCTTTGATGGTTCGACGATCGCGCACATACGCTCTTGCGACTCTGACATCAGAATTTCTTCTGGCGAAAGTGATGGATCGCGTAGTGGCACTTTCTCGAGTTGAATCTCCATGCCGCCAGAACCAGCAGAGGCGAGTTCGGATGTCGCACACGAAAGGCCAGCGCCACCAAGGTCTTGAATACCGACAACGAGATCTGCTTTAAAGATCTCCAAGCAGCACTCAATCAAAACTTTTTCGGCAAAGGGATCGCCGACTTGTACTGCTGGGCGCTTAGTTGGCTTGGAATCGCTAAAAGTTTCGGAAGCCAAGACTGATACGCCGCCAATGCCATCGCCGCCAGTTTTAGCTCCAAAGAGAACAACTAAATTGCCAGTGCCATGGGCCTTGGCCAACTTAATATCTTCATGGCGCATAACACCCACACACAACGCATTAACGAGTGGATTGCCTGCATAAGTTTCATCAAAGACAACTTCGCCACCAATATTGGGAACGCCCAAGCAGTTTCCATAGCCGCCAACGCCCGCAACAATGCCGGGAAGCACGCGGCGAGTATCTGGCGCATCGGCCAGACCAAAGCGAAGTGGATCCATGACGGCGATGGGGCGCGCACCCATCGTCAAAATATCGCGGACGATTCCGCCCACCCCAGTGGCTGCGCCTTGATAGGGCTCAACAAAAGATGGATGGTTGTGGGATTCGATTTTGAAAGTGACGGCATAACCCTGGCCGATATCAACCACGCCAGCGTTCTCGCCGATTCCGACGAGGAGAGCATCTGATTTTGGAGCTTTTTCACCGAATTGCTTCAAGTGAACTTTCGAAGATTTATATGAGCAGTGCTCTGACCACATGACGGAGTACATCGCCAATTCCGATGAAGTCGGACGACGACCGAGAATCTCTTTGATGCGGGCATACTCTTCATCGCGCAGTCCAAGCTCTTTATAGGGCTGAGTCGCGTTGGGATTTGCCTGCGCTGCGGAAACGGTATCGAGAGACATTATCGGCTCACCATCTCTGTCAGAATCGATGTGAAGAATTTAAGACCATCATCGCTCGGACCAGTAAGAGTTTCGATTGCTTGTTCTGGGTGCGGCATAACGCCCACAACATTGCCACGCTTATTAGAGATGCCGGCGATGTTATTGCGCGAGCCATTGGGATTCTTGCCTGAATAGCGAAGAACGATCCGACCTTCATCTTCAAGTTCTTTCAAGGTCTCATCACTGGCTTGGAAAGATCCTTCACCATTCTTAATAGGAATGATGATCTCATCGCCCTTGTTATAGCCGCGAGTCCATGGTGTGGAGTTATTTTCAACAACAACGCTCTGATCATCGCAGATAAAGTGCAGATCGGAATTGCGGGTGAGTGCGCCAGGCAGGAGATGGGATTCGCAGAGAATCTGGAAGCCATTGCAAATTCCGAGAACGGGGAAGCCATGTTCTGCAGCGAGAATGATCGATTCCATAATCGGTGAGAAGCG
>CAIQXR010000256.1 GCA_903875815.1 uncultured Actinomycetes bacterium | reverse complement strand
GTGGAGTCATAGGCGCGAAGGATTAAATCTTTTCCGTAGCACCCCGTGCTAATTCCGCTGACTTGAAGTGAGGTCAATCGGTAGGCAGCGTTATTACCCGTTGCATTAGCGAATGTGGCATAGGGGGTAAGGGAGATAGTGGGAGAGCATGCTGTAGCCACCAATACGCCTTGGCCATATTCAACGACACCGGAGGCGAGTTGAATTTTTGAGGCAAATGTTGAACCAAGAGTTGAGTAGGCAATGACAGAGGCAATAGCCAAAACTGATAACTTGATTTTGAGTCCGATTTTTGGACGGACTAGTTCATCCTCTTCGATAACGTCATCGAAGTACTCATCATCGGAAAAGTCGTAATCGGCAGCGCTCATCGCGCGCCTGCCTTATGACTTTTCTTCACCCCCTCACTTTATCAATCCGATCGGTGGGTGAGAATTGACTATTCTCTGAGCATGGAAATCGATGCAATCGAGACTGCACGCCTGGAATTACATGCCGTTCTGCCCGATGAGTACGAAATCTTGGCGGTGGATCGGGCCGATTCTCGCCTCTGGATTGATCGTGGTTTCAGCAATCCTCATGGCCATTTGGTGGCAGATGCCGGACCACTTCCCTATCGAATCCCACGAATTCGCAAAGATCCAAATCTTACCCCCTATTTATTGCGCCTTGCTGTTCTTAAAGAAAACCGAGAAATTATTGGTAGTGCTGGTTTTCATGACGCGCCTGACGAAAACGGAATGATTGAAATTGGTTTAGGAGTGGAGGAAGCGTTTCGTGGGCAAGGATTTGCGCAAGAAATTCTTCTGGGCATGTGGGGTTGGGTAATTGAACAACCAGGTGTGAAAGTTCTTCGCTACACCGTCACTCCCGATAATGCGCCGTCGCAGGCAATCATCAAGAAATTTGGGTTCGACCACAAAGGTCAGCAGATTGATGACGAAGATGGTCCGGAAGATATTTACGAGATGAGCGTTACTGAATTTCGCTTGCGCTTTCTTTCGTAACTACTTTCATATTCCGAACTTGTGGAAGGCAGAGCAGGCACACCGCAATCACTAACACCAGTGCAGTTGCCCAATTGAGAGTCGCGGTTATTCCAATAGCTGCCGCTAAAGGTCCAGCAATAATCAATCCCACGGGGCGAAGTGCAAATGAACCAATGGCATCAAACGAGGAGACTCGTGATAGCGCTTCGCGCGGAACTTCACGGGCTAGCGCAGTCATCCAAACGCTAGAAATAATATCGAGCGCAATCCCCCAAATAAATGCGCCTACTGCTATGAGAGCAAGTGATGTGGGATGGGATAACGCAAAGAGGTAGAGCCCAAGCACTGACATCAGTCCTGCCATCCAACGCATCGGATAAGTGAAATTAATTCGCAAGCCGATAATCGATCCCACTAGATAGCCGAACGACTCGGCGCTCAACACAATCGCCCACGATTTCGCACCATGAAAGTGTTGGTTGGCAATTAACGGTCCTAAGACCGATTCGCCCATTGCCCATGCCATCATCAGAAAACTTGTGCCGGCGATAATTGCAACAACCCATCGGAATGAGAGAAATACCTTCCAACCGTGGATGAGATCATCAATCATGGAATTCTCATCTGCTGGGCGCTTGGCAACGATGTGACCGAACGATGAGACTAATAAGCCCGCAATAGTGAAGGTAGCTGCATCAATGAAGAGGCCTGTTGCTGCGCCCCACGCACTGACGATGAAACCGCCGACAGCTGCGCCGAGGATCATCGAGCCATTACTAATGAAGTTCTGGAGCGAATTAGCTTTTTGTAAGCCCTCGTCTTTACAGATCGCTGCCATCACGCCTGATGATGCTGGCCAGAAGATTCCCCAGGACAATCCAAAATTAATATTTGCAACGAGAAATACCCAAATAGGAACGTGGCCAGTAAGAAAGAATGCGGCTTGAAGATAAAGCCCGAGCGAGCCCCAGATATCAGTGGCTCCGACCATGCGAACGCGTCCAAATTTATCCGCAATAACGCCGCCAAAGGGCGCCATCACCATCATGGCAATTGTCGCGCTACCTAATACCCAACCGAGTTGTGTGGGAGATCCACCGCGCAAATGCAAAATTCCAAAGGCGAGGGCGATAGGCGACATGCCATTACCGAAACTTGAGATCAGTCGCGCTGCGAGAAAGCGCTTGAGATAACGCTGGGCGAGAACTTCTTTAATTGTCATCACTATGGCTTCTTATCGCCATTACTTCTTATCGCCATGGTGGCGATCCGGAAGTTGAAGGCGGGATGCAAAGATCGAAGTAACAAGTAATCCGATAATCAACCCACCAGTCCAGAACCAATGCAGACCAGCGCCCAATAACGTTCCTGCAATCATTGGTCCGATAATTAGCGCGAATTGCCAGGCATTAGAACTTGCAGCGTTATAACGGCCCCGCAAATGATCCGGTGCTAGTTGATTGACGATGGAAGGAACAACTGGTGAC
>CAIQXR010000255.1 GCA_903875815.1 uncultured Actinomycetes bacterium | reverse complement strand
TCAAGCAATTATCGCCGCCCGAACCACCTGCACCGGCGGCAACTAAATAGCCGTGACCAGTTATGTGAACAGATGTAGCTGCTCCACCTCCGCCACCTGAACCAGACGAACCAGTGGAACCCGCAGCTCCGCCAGTACCACCGTTATATGCCGTAGTACTTCCTGCTGCTGCTATGGGGTTCCAGCCTCCTTGGCTGCCACTGCCCAATGCGCTCACACCAGATTGACCATCGACGCCACCGCCACCGATGGCGATGGTAATCGTGTCACCGGGGCGGACTTGCAGGGTTCCGGTGATCATGCCGATTTTTCCTGGAGTAGGAAGCGTTGTGAAATCAGTGCCTGCAGTGCAATCGCGGCCACCGATTCCACCGCCAGCGCCATACATGGTGATGGTGATCGAATAGACCGATTCTGGAACAGTGAAATATTGAACTGATGTGGAGTAAGAAAAAGTAGAAGTTGCTGCTTGTGCTGGAGTACTTGCAAAAGGGGAGATGGCAAAGACCATTTGGATGAAGCCAACAAGTATGGAGAAAAGGAGAAACTTGCTCACTCGCTGACCCAGCGGGGAGTAGAGGCTGGACCAGTGTTTTTGCATCAGACTCGAAGTTTAGTGATCCTCTCGAAATATCCTTAATCTGTCAGTGCATTTCAGAGAATAAGTGAGTGAAATCGAGTGAATGTGTACTTTTCGAGAGGAAATGAGTAAAACTTAGAGAAGATCTTAAGAGTTAGAAGCGCTCTCAAATGTCACACGACTGACATCGGGGACCATGGCGAGAGGTTGATAGAAGAAGATCGTGTAAGTCGCGGCATTGCCTTGAGCGCCGAGAGATTCATAGCCATCGTCCCAGTTGGGCGCTCCCACAATGGCACCGTAATTATTAATAAAGTTAACGTTGCTTTCACGATCGGCAAATGTTGCTGTCGCATTATTGGGAATATTAAAGATCACGCGATTGCTGGGGCCATTGCCATCGGTAAAGATCGGCATTGGCTGGCCATACGTTCCGTGATAGAGCTGCATCTTGATATTGGTGCCGCGACATTTCACGGTATCGAGACCGTAGAGAACTATTTCTTTTACTTTCGAGTATTGCCCAGCACTATAAGTAACGGTGTCTGATCCGGCGGCGTTGCCTGGCCAACTTTGAACTGCTGTCGCAGTCACTGTGTCGGGAACGAGTCCGACTGAGATCCATTGGTCGCAGGCCTTAATTAAATAGAGACCTTGACCAAATTCTGATTTTTTATTTCCATTAAGAGAAATATTGGCTGCAAGGGTGGTGGAGAATCCCAGCGCCATGATGACCATTCCGACAATGAAGCGGCGTCGACGATAGAGAGGTAAGGCGGGTGCGAGTTCGTCGCCGTCGTAGGCAACATCCTCGCCGTCGTCATCAATCACGCCCTGGACTCCCTTGATGAAAGTGCGATCACACTTTCCGTAGGGGTGAAGTCTAACTCACCCTGATCAGGGACCATAGACCGGATCGTGAAGAGTGGGAAGCGTTAGAGCTTTCCGGAGATGATTAATTGCTCTAATGGGAGGCGTTCGCGAGGTGCGGTCTCGCGCTCGAGGGCCGGGCCTTCACCGAGTGCTTCGGCTGGCGCCTGAGTGCCGATGGCAAGAACGATGATTGCATCTTGCGAATCATTTAAACCAAAGCCACTGGAAATCGCAGCATGATCAAAGCCTGCCATCTGGTGAACGACGAGGCCGCGGTGATGGGCCTCAACAGAGAGAAATGCCGCAGCCAGTCCCGAGTCAAAGAGCGAGATGGTGCGATCGCTGCCATCCTCATTCTTCATATTGGCAACAATGACGATGTAAGCCGAAGCTTTAGGGCTCCATGATTGATTAAAACCAACAAGAGCGCCAACAATCTTTTGGAAATCTGCTTCGCCGCGACGCGCAATGATGAAGCGCCATGGCTGAGCATTATTGGCAGAAGGTGCCCAGCGAGCAGCTTCGAGTAAGCCAGTGAGATCTTCGGTGCTGATCACTGCCTGATCATCGAGGGAACGTGGGCTCCAACGATGGGCGAGAACTGGGTGAATATCGACTGATGTGATTGCTGGCTTTTTCATGGGCCAATTCTCTCGCGATTCATAAAAAACCTCCTATCGAAGTGGCTTCGGGAGTACCCTTCCCGCTATGACATTGCCAACACCATCCGTTCGAATTAGTCGCGACCAGCATGTTTGGTCCTTTAACGCCGAAATGAAGCCAGTAGTCGCTGTCGACCCGGGCACGGTAATTGAAATTGAAACGTGGGACTGTTTCACCGGCCAAGTGACCTCCGAGAGCGACACTCTCGAAAGTCTCGATCTTTCGCGTATTAACAGTGCCACCGGTCCAATCGCTGTAAATGGAGCGGAGCCCGGTGACACGATTTCGGTATCGATTCTCGACATAAAGCCGGGGCCGCAAGGTGCCGCAATGGTGATTCCCGGTTGGGGACAACTGAGCGATCAAGCAAAGGGTCCGCTTACCAGAATTTTTAAAGTGAACGATGGCACCATCACCATGAATGACAAAGTGCATTTCCCTACCGCTCCTATGTTTGGAGTAATTGGTGTTGCCCCAGCTTCGGGAGATATTCCGACATTTGATGCCGGCCCACATGGTGGAAATATGGATGATCACACCAATGGCATTGGTGCAACTGTTCATCTACCTGTCTATCAACCTGGTGGCCAAGTTGCGATCGGTGATATGCATGCCTCGATGGGCGATGGCGAAATTTGTGGAACAGGTGTTGAAATTGGTGGAACCGGTCTAATCAAAGTTGATCTCATTAAAAAGCAAAAAGGCGGTTACCCCATTACTGAGACTGCCGACTCTTGGTTCACACATGCTTCGCATGCTAACGACATTGAGATTGCTCTCAAGGAAGCTTGCGAAGAGGCCGCTAAATTACTCGTTGATCAATGGGGTTTCACCATCGAGGATGCCTTTATCTTCCTCTCTGTTGCTGGTGACCTTGGCATCGCTGCGTTCTATCACCCATCGCCGGGTTGTGTAACAGCTCGGATGCGCGTTCCCAAGATTGCAGCTGCTCCAAAGCCATTTAATTTGAAGTAGTAGAACGACCGGTTCCTACCATCTAGTAGGAAATATCTGTTGACGACCGAACCTCCACCTACGCGTGGAGGTTCTTCTGATTCACAAGATTGTTACAAATTTCTTGGCTCATTAATGACCAAAGATGACCGATAAATGTCACACTTTCCTCACGAGCATGGCGGCCAATTAGGCCTACTAGCGCAGAGACCTCACTTATAAGGAGAGTTATGAGTAACGAAACAAAGCTCGAAAGCGGAGCAATTGGTTTACGCGAAGTCGTATTCCAATCTATCTGCTCCATGGCGCCTGGCGCCGCAATCGCAGCATCAATTCCATTTGGCTCACCACTCGCCGGTGGCGCGCTTCCACTCGCTGTCGTCTTCGCCTTCATTGGCATCCTCTTCACCGCTTCTAGCATCGGACAGCTCGCTAAGCACATTCCTGCAGCTGGATCAGTTGCAACGTATAGCGCCATCGGACTACGTCCATGGGTTGGGTACCTCGTTGGCTGGGCATATGCTGCGGTCGAAATTTTGATCGTGCCACTTGTGATGTTGCAGCTCGGTTATACCGTTGCTGGTGAATGGAACTCACAGAGCAGCGGTTTCCCTGTTGGGTCATGGTGGGTATTTACCACCCTCGGCACCCTTCTAGTCTGCTTCCTCGTTTATCGCGGCGTAAAGACATCTGCAAAGGTCGGAACCTGGCTTGGATTTATTGAGATAGCAGTCTTTGCACTTCTCGGTGTCTTCCTTGTCGTTAAGGCCGGCCATAACAACACCTTCTCGGTCTTTACCACTGCGCATGCAAATGCGAAGGGCTTCACTGGCTGGTCTGGCGTGATCGCTGGTTCTGTCTTCACCCTTCTTGCATTCTCTGGCTTTGAAGCTGCGGCGCCACTCGCAGAGGAGTCCAAGGATCCTAAGAAGAATGTTCCCAAGGCGATCATGATTGCCACTGTTGCAATCGCTGTTCTTTACACATTCACAACTTACGCAGCAACTGTTGCCTTTGGACCAGATAAGTTCAAGGACTTTGCTGGCTATAACAACGGCGTGCCATGGGATGGACTTGCTAAGGGTGTCTCCAGCATCTTCTACGTTCTCGTCCTCTTTGCGATCGTGAACTCCACCATTGCTAATGCAAATGCTGGTGCGAATGTCTTTACTCGCACCGCTTATGCATTTGGTCGCGCAGGCGCCTTCCCTAAGTCAATGGCTGCACTCGATTCAAAGTACAAGTCACCTCGCAACGCGCTTGTTCTCCAGCTCGTTCTTGGCCTCATTATCGGCCTTGGACTTGGCTTCAAGTACACACCGCAGACTGCCTTCGGAATCGTCGCCACGGGCCTCGTTGTGATCGTGGTTTTGGTCTACATCGTCGTCAACATCGCCTGCATTGGTTACTACGCCAAGCACCGCAAGGATGAGCGCCATCCGATCTTCCACATTGTGGTTCCAATCGTGGGCGCACTCTTCCTTATCCCAGGATTCTTCAATGCCGCTGGCATCACCGGAATTCCAGGACTCAGCTTTATCGTGAAGCTTGCAGCGCCGCTTTCCTACGCCGCATACTTCATGGCAGCTTGGATGGTCGTTGGAGTTATCACCCTGTTGGTTCTACGTAATAAGAACCCACAGGCGATTGAAGCGGTTGCTACCGTTCACATCGACTAGTTAAGAAATCACTTGGGTGATTAACACTCAGGTAGAAGTAGTGAAGCGCCCCCGGGGAATTTCTCGGGGGCGCTTCATTTATACATCAAAAAATTAAGTCGAATTACCCAACCATTTCGGGGTTGCGGCCAGCTGAAGAAGAAAATTCATGGGTGCAGGCGCGGTTAGCATCGATTGCTGCACATTTTTCGCACAAGAGAATTAATTCGTGACATTTGCGATCGCCGCAGTTGTAGAACTGTTTCGTGGGTGATTCGCACTTTTCGCACTTACCGATAGTTTTTGCCTCTTCAGTGAAGTCAATCGCCATTCGTCCATCAAAGGTATAGAGCGAGCCCTCCCAATGGGAGCTGTCGCCAAACTTATTGCCGTAGCGAACGATGCCGCCTTCGACTTGATAGACCTCTTTAAAGCCGCGCTTGACCATGACTGCTGACAAGATCTCGCAACGAATTCCCCCGGTGCAATAAGTAACGACCGGCTTATCTTTGAGGTCGTCGTACTTGCCGCTCTCAATCTCTTTTATGAAGTCACGCGATGTTCCAATATCGGGGACTACGGCATCTTTGAATTTACCGATCTTAGCTTCAAAAGCATTACGGCCATCGAAGAAGACAACTTCATCGCCGCGAGCTTCTACTAACTTATTGACTTCATACGGCTTGAGGTGTTTGCCGCCGCCCACAACGCCATTTTCATCAACAGAGATTTCATAAGGATCGCCGAAGGCAACTAGTTCGGGGCGAACTCGGACTTTGAGGCGAGGGAAATCATTGCCCGTTCCCTCAGACCATTTGAAATCAATCTTTTTAAATCCTGGGTATGACTTGGTCTGCTTGACGTATTTCTTGAGCGCCGACATATCGCCGCCGAGAGTTCCGTTAATGCCATGTTCGGAGATCAGAATTCTTCCCTTGAGACCTAAGTTCTCACAGAGTGTCTGCTGCCAGAGGCGCATCGCCTCGGGATCGCGTACGGGTGTGAAGCCGTAGTAGAGAATGATTTTCTGAAGTTCCACGGGGTTAT
>CAIQXR010000254.1 GCA_903875815.1 uncultured Actinomycetes bacterium | reverse complement strand
GCTTCCATACTTCTACGAGCAGCTTCCGCACCTGATTTCAATCGGCGTCTTGCCGAGAAACCAGCAAGACCAACAGCGGCTAACAGAGTTAGACCGTTGAAGAGTGGTGTCGCCCAGAAGTCGGCTCCGAGTTGCTGGATGCCTGCGACTCCGATTGCGAGAATCGCAACCGCAACGAGTGTGCCGAGGGCGTTGGCACGACCGAGTCGAATTGTTGTAGAGCCTAGGAGAGCTCCTACGAAAGCGGGGAGCAAGTATTCAGAACCGATCGATGGGTTTCCGACTTGCTGTTGTGCTGCGAGTAAGCAACCGGCAAAGCCAGTGATTGCTGAAGAAGAGACAAATGCCAAGATGACATAGCGACGCTTGGGAACGCCGATCAATTCGGCAGCGCGTGGGTTTGAGCCAATGACATAGAGACCACGGCCAGCTGGCAGATATTCCAGAACGATGACGAGAATAAAGACCAAGACCAAGATGTAATAGGCACCCATCGGTAGACCTAAGAAGTGCGCATTCATCAAATTGGTGAATCCGACAGGAAGTCCCTTGAGCGGTGGAACGATGCGGCCGCCACCGGTGATCCAGCCACTAAGTGCATACAGCACTGAACCAGTACCGAGGGTGGCGATAAATGAATCGATTTGTGCAAATTCAACGAGCAGACCATTGATAAGTCCGACAACTGAAGTTCCGAGAACTGCGAGCAAGCACACCACTGGCCAAGCGACATGTGAGTGAACCAAGAGATACATCACGACAACGTGGGAAAGTCCGAGGGCGTAACCCATGGAAAGATCGAATTTCGCTGTAACGATCGGAATCATGGCGCCCAGTGCCAAGAGTGCTGGAATAGATTGGTTAGAGAGAATTGCCTGCAAGTTTGATGCAGTTGGGTAAGTTTTAGGAAGAAGTAGTGAGAAAAGAATGAAGATCAGAACTGCAAGGATGGGAAGACCGAGTGTGCCGATCTTCAATCCCAATGATCCAGAACTCTTCTTTGCTTGATTTGCCATTGCTTTATACGCCCACATTCGCTCGAGATGCATAGGTGACTAGATTTTCTACAGTTATTTCTGATCGAGAAAGTTCTTTGACGATTTCGCCTTCAGAGAAGACCAGCGCGCGATGCGCCATTAGGGCTACCTCTTCAAAATCGGTAGAGACCAAGAGAATAGATAAGTTCTGCTTAGTTGCAGCGTCGATCAATTGATAGATATCGCCCTTGGCGCCAACATCTACACCAGCGGTGGGCTCTTCCAAGATGATCACAGAACGAGGCATGCTAAGCCAGCGGCTCAAAATAACTTTCTGCTGGTTTCCGCCAGAGAGTGTGGCAACAGCCAACTCTGTTGTACGAGGCTTCACATTGAACTCTTCGGTGAGATTGGCCGCGTCGATCTTCTCGCGCTGCTTGCGCAAGAAGGAAAATGCTTTTGCGCCACGAACAGCTAAGTTCGGGAAGATATTTTCGCGAACTGCCAAATCCATAAATAAGCCTTCTTCGGCACGGCTGCTGGTGATAAGTGAAATTCCGCGGGCAACTACAGTTGCGATATTTCCGCGCAATGGCTTGCCATTTAATGTAATGCTGCCGCCGATGCGCGCTCCGCTACCCGCAATGATTCGGCCTACTTCACGTTGACCGGCGCCATTGAGCCCAATGAGGCCAAGTACTTCACCTTCGCGAAGTTCAAAAGAAGTGGGAAGTAAATTATTTGCGGTCAGATTTTCCACGTTAAGCACTACTTGACCATGCTTGAGTTCGCCCAGGTTAAAGCCGACAGTCTCTTTGCCAACGATTGCTCGTACGAGCGATTGGGCAGTAAAAGTAGAAATAGCACCTTCTTCGACGAGTGCACCATCACGAAGCACGATGACGCGATCAGCTACTTTAAAGATCTCATCCATGCGGTGTGAGACGTAAACAATTGCTACACCTTCATCGCGCAACCGGCGCAAGACGGCAAAGAGATTTTCGCAATCACTGGCGTGCAAACTTGCAGTGGGTTCATCGAGAACTAATACATCGGACTTGGCATAGAGCGCGCGAGCAATTGCTACGAGCGAGCGATCTGCGCGCGAGAGATTGGAGATGGGATCATTCACATTAATGTGCGGCGCGACTTTGGCGAGCGCATCGACTGCCATCTTGCGAACACCGCTCCAGTTAATTACGCCAGCGCGTGTGGGATATTCCGAACCTAACGCAATCGATTCACCAACGGTCATCCATTCAACGAGACCGAGATCTTGATGGATAAAAGCGAAGTGAATGGTGTCGAGTGCACCGCCATCTGCTGCAAGAAGAGTTCCGCTATCAGCTGTGTAAATTCCAGCAAGAATTTTGATAATGGTCGATTTGCCTGCGCCATTGGCACCAAGAAGTGCGAGCACTTCACCGCCATTGATTTCCATCGAGACGTTCTTGAGAGCTTGGGTTGCTCCAAAACGTTTGGAGACTCCCTTGATGGAGACGACGCTCTTCACTGAGGACATACCGTGACGGTAATCCGAAGCAAGCCAAAGCGTTATCCGCAGTCCAGCCCGTTGGGCGATGTTATGAAACTGTTATTTACCCGAAAGATGGTGCGCCAATGGGTTAGAGAGCCCCTTGGCCAGCGCACCGAGATCCTTCAAGAGCGCCTGTCGGAATTCAGGTGTCAATCGTTGCGTCATCACTGTTGCTGAGACTGCTACCGACGATGAATCCCCGCGGTAGCCCTGGACTGCCATCGCGAAACAAGTCACGCCTACCGTCGCCTCTTCATCATCAATGGCATAGCCACGATCGCGCGTCGCCTCTAAATCACGAGATAGTTCGGCAACGTTCTTGATGGATTTATCGGTCAACTTCACAAAGGCGGCTGGCTTCTCCCGATAGCGCTGCTCGGCCTCACCGGGCGGCAAGAGCGCCATCAAAGCTTTACCGGTGGCGGTGCAGATCGCTGGGAAGCGGTCGCCGATATTGGCAGTCAGACGAATCTGTTGGCGGCCTTCATATTTTCCGAGATAGAGAACATCGGTGCCATCGAGAATGGCAATTCGTGAAGATTCCCGGGACAAGATCGGCAAGCTGCCACAAAGGTCGTAATACTCGCGCAGTGCATCCACGCTAGAGAGATAGTGGCCACCGAGTTCTAGATGCTTTCGCCCCAGGGCGTAGCCATATTCACGGCGCACCAACATGCCAGCCTCTTCCAACTCCAAGCAGATATTGGCCGTTGATGACTTAGGAAGTTTGAGTTGACGAGCGATCTCATTCGATGCGATGCCGCGATGGGATCCCGCGACGAGGTCGAGAATGGCAACTGCCCGAGCGACGGCTGGCACCAATACTTGGCGCTCCTCGCTGCGACTTGTTGGCATATCTGACTTCTCCCGCCTATCCAACACTCTGGACGCCACACAGCATCCTGCTAATCTCAGAGAGTAGCAACGGGGGTTCGTTCCGACAAGAGGTGCGAACATATAGATCTCAGCAGCTAGGGAGTTCGGCCAATGTCTTCGAATACTTTCGATAATGGACCACAAGTCAGCACCGCTGAATTTGATGCGCTCTTTCACTCGCTCAAGACTTGGAGCGACTTTCCCGCCGACACATTAGAACGCGGCTCACTCAATTACATCACTCCCGATGTTGTGAAGAACGCCATTGCTCAAGTCAAAACTGGTCGTGTGATTCCGATGGCACTGGCGTGGAATACCGTCACTGGTCCCGATAATGCCAAGCCTGCGCTGCACTACATGACTTCGATGGGTGAACATGGCGCGCAAGAGCCCAGCGCGAATACCGATTTCATTGGCATTGATTTCCATGGCAAGGCATCTACTCATTTAGATGCAATGACCCACATCATTTATAAAGATCAACTTTTCGGTGGGAAGAACACTTTCGATGTTGTTGATTCACAAGGTTCGCAATGGGCAACGATCGACAAACTCGGTCCCATCATCACTCGCGGCGTGCTGCTCGATGCTGCTCGCTTAAAGGGCGTGGATTGGCTCGAGCCAGGTACTGCTGTACGCACTTCAGATATTTTGGCGATGGAAGAGAAGTTTGGCTTCACCATCGGCGCTGGCGATTGTGTACTCCTTCGTAGCGGTCACTTCAATCGTCGCGAAAAGCTAGGCGTTTGGAATCCCGATAATCTCTCTGCTGGTTTCCACGTGGAAGTGATGGAACTCTTCAAAGCGCGCAAAGTCAGCGTGATCGGCGCCGATGGCGATAGCGATTGCCGTCCATCTCCTGTCGTCGATATCGAATCACCATTCCACATCTTGGCTCTGCCGGGAATGGGAATTCCACTGATTGATAATGCTCAACTCGAAGCGCTCGGCAATGCGTGCGCAGAAGAGCAGCGTTGGACATTCCAAATGATTATCGCGCCACTCAATGTTCCGGGTGGAACTGGTTCACCCATTAATCCCATCGCGGTTCTCTAATGGCCAACCCATTTCGAGTAGGACTCTCTGCCGATCTCGATAACGGCGCTGGTGGTTTTAGTTGGGGCGAAATCTCCATCGATACGCTCGCGCCGCTATCGTGGGAATTCCTGAAGCCCACCGGTGCAAACTTCACTCCAGAGAGCGTTGCCGGCTTTGATGCGATCGCTTTTGCTGGACCGGGCGTGACTGCAGATTCTTTCGCTGGACCGGATGAATCCCCACTGGTGATCTCTCGCTTCGGCGTTGGTTATGACAACATTGATTTAGCTGCCTGCACCCGCGCTGGCGTTGCCCTCACGATTACTCCTGATGGTTCGCAGAAGCCAGTAGCAACTGCAGCGCTCATGATGGTGCTCTCTACGATGCATCGGGTTGTTGCGAAAGATGCACTTGCTCGCGCTCATGGTTGGGATAAGCGCATTCAGGGACTTGGCCAAGGTCTCAACGGCAAGACCGTTGCAACTATCGGCTTTGGAAATATCGCCACCGAATTCTTCCGCTTGCTTGCACCTTTTGATTGCACCCGTCTGGCAGTAGATCCCTTTAAGAAACAATCTGATGGCGATCTTCACAATGTGACAATTGTCGATCTTGATACTGCGCTAAAAAGTGCCGATGTCGTCGTGGTTATGGCAGTACTCACGCCCGAGACCAAGCATATGATCAATGCTCAGAAGCTTGGCTTGATGAAACCTTCGGCAATTATGATCAATATGTCGCGCGGTCCCATCATTAGCGAAGCAGATTTAATTACTGCACTTAACAATGGTGTGATTGCTGGCGCAGGTCTTGATGTCTTTGAAACCGAACCACCCGCGAAAGAAAACCCGCTCTTCACCATGCCGAATGTGATTGTTACTCCCCACAATATTGCGTGGACCGATGAACTTGCACTGGGCATGGGTCGCAGCGCCTTTACCGCAATCAAAGCAATCAGCACTGGTCAGCATCCACAATTTGTTGTAAACCGCGACGTCCTCGATACCCCACAATTCAAGAAGAAACTCGCGCAATGGCAGTAGGAGATCGCTCTGATCGAGTCGCTCTGATCGGATTAGGTGCAATGGGCCTGCCGGTTGCAATTAACTTGGCAAAAGCGGGTGTTGATGTTCAAGGCTGGAACCGCTCCGAAGCTGCGCGTATAGAAGCGGCCGCCCAAGGCGTTACCGCGATCGCTGATCCTGCTCTTGTAGATGCACGAATAATTCTTGTTCTTCTCCCTGATCTCCCTCAGTTGCAATCGGTCTTGGATGCTGGGTTGCAGAACGCTCTTAAAGCGGGCGACATTCTCGTTGTCATGAGCACTGTCTCCCCCGTCGGGATCAAAGCGTTGGCAGCACAGCTGACACCAATCGGAATTAGTGTCCTTGATGCACCCGTCAGTGGTGGCGTCGAAGGCGCTAAAGCCGCAACCCTTTCGATCATGGTGGGCGGATCGGCTGAAATCTTTGCCGAAGTAGAACCAACTTTTAAGAAGATCGGCAAGACCATTAAGTTGCTCGGGCCACTGGGATCCGGCGCCATTGCAAAAGCAGCAAATCAAATTATTGTGGCCGCGACCATTACCGGCATCTCCGAAGCCGTGACGCTCGCGCGACGTTCTGGTGTTGATATCGAGGCGCTCTTCGAACTTCTCTCCGGGGGCTATGCCGCATCACGGATCATTGACGTCAAACGAAAGAAATATGAGACCCAGGATTATTCATCAATGGGGAGCGCTAAAAATCAATTGAAAGATCTCAATATCATTAATGAATCAGCGGATGATGCTGGAGTTGATTTGCCGCTCAGCGCAAAGTTAAAAGATCTTTTCTCGGAAATGATTGCTGATGGCAATGGCGAGTTGGATCACTCGGGAATTATTACCCTGATTGAAAAACTGAGCGATATTAAATCTGGTAAATAAACTCCACCGGAGTTGTCACCATATCTTGCGTGATCACGCGGTTAGCACCAATTACGCTTCCTGAGCCAATCGTAATATTTCCAATGACGCGCGCACCAGAACCGATAATCACATTGTTCTGAATGGTCGGATGGCGCTTGCCTTTCACATAGCCGCGCGAACCCAACGTCACGTCGTGATAGACCATGACATCATCACCAATAATGGTGGTCTCACCAATGACTACGCCCATACCGTGATCGATAAAGAAGCGTCGACCAATCGTGGCGCCGGGGTGAATCTCCACTCCTGTTGCAGTTCGGGACCAATTAGCCCAGATACGCGCCAAGAGTTTGAAATGGCTTCGCCATAGAAAGTGAGCGATTCGGTGGTTCCAGACCGCATGCACGCCGGGATAAGTCAGCGCAATCTCCAGCAAATTGCGCGCAGCAGGATCGCGCGCAAGTGCTGTTTCGAGATCTTCTTTAATGCGGGAGAACATCAATTAATCCATCAAATCCTTGTACAGGATGGTGGAGAGATAACGCTCACCAAATGATGGGAAAATCACAACGATGATCTTGCCAGCGAACTCAGGTCGTTTCGCGATCTGCGACGCTCCCCATGCGGCAGCGCCAGAAGAGAAGCCACCGAGGATTCCCTCTTCACGGGCGATGCGGTGTGCATAAGCAATGGCATCTTCATTTGAGGCGTCAAGCACTTCTTCGTAGATCTTGGTATCAAGGATCTCTGGCACAAAGTTTGCGCCGATACCCTGGATGGGGTGGCCTGCTGGAGCTCCACCATTAAGAATTGGTGATGCTGCTGGCTCTACCGCGAAGATCTTGATATCTGGATTCTTTGCTTTGAGCGCTTGTCCAATACCAGTGATGGTTCCGCCAGTACCGATACCAGCAACAACTGCGGCAACTTTGCCATCGGTGTCACGCCAGATTTCTTCAGCAGTTGTCTTCTGGTGAATTGCAGGATTTGCTGGGTTAGCAAATTGGCGAACGAGAACTGCGCCAGGCTCTTTGCCGAGCTCCTCAGCCTTTGCAACTGCGCCGCGCATACCTTCAGCAGCAGGAGTCAAAACTAATTCGGCGCCGAAAGCACGGAGAAGTGCACGACGTTCCTTCGACATAGAGTCAGGCATCGTGAGAATTACTTTGTAACCGCGAGCCGCGCCAACCATCGCGAGTGCAATACCAGTGTTACCTGATGTTGCTTCGATGATTGTTCCACCTGGCTTTAATTCGCCGGAACTTTCGGCAGCATCAACCATGGCGATACCAATACGATCTTTCACAGTGCTTGTTGGGTTGTAAAACTCGAGTTTGGCATAGACCTGCGCAGCTGCGCCATCGGTGACGCGATTGAGGCGAACGAGTGGAGTGTTTCCAACAACCTCAGTG
>CAIQXR010000253.1 GCA_903875815.1 uncultured Actinomycetes bacterium | reverse complement strand
GGTAAAGCGGCTACTTCGTACATAAGAATCTCCCTACTCTCTCCAGTTGGGGTATCTGCTGGACTTCTGAACTGCTTACTTTTTGCTTTTAACGCGGGTGAATATGGGTCTATCTAAACCCCCCAGTCTTAAAGGGAGGTTACGGGAGGGTAACAATTGGCTGGGTCCCAATATTCCTGCCTCAGCCCGAAGGCGAGCGTGATTTAGGCCTCAGGCGGGGTTTCAGGCTCAGCCACGCTCCCGATTAGACTCAGGCCATGCATGATGGATCCCGCGAGAAAGTCGCAATGCTCGGCCTGACTTATGACGACGTCTTGCTCCTGCCCGATGCCTCCGAGGTGGTCCCCAGCGAAGTAGAGACCGGCACCCGACTCACTCGCAAGCTGCGCCTTGATATCCCGATCGCATCTTCGGCGATGGATACCGTCACTGAAGCGAAGATGGCGATTGCTATGGCCAAGGCTGGCGGAATCGGAATCATCCACCGCAATCTTCCGGTCGAAGATCAAGTCAGGAACGTTATTGAAGCAAAGAAGCACGGCATAGTCGGCGCCGCAGTTGGCGTTGGCGATGATGGATATGTTCGCGCAGTTGCGTTGATCGAAGCTGGCGTCGATGTGGTTGTCGTTGATACCGCGCATGGTCATCACCGCGCAGTGCTCGATGCAATTGCTCGCATCAAGAAGGTCTATCCCGATATTCAAATTATTGGTGGCAACGTGGCAACCCGTGCAGGCGCGCAGGCACTGATCAATGCTGGTGCAGATGCCGTTAAAGTCGGTGTTGGTCCAGGCTCTATCTGCACCACTCGCGTTGTTGCTGGTGTTGGAGTTCCGCAGATCACCGCAATCATGGAAGCGCACAAAGCATGCGCAAAAGCTGGCATTCCTTTGATCGCCGATGGCGGCCTTCAGTACTCCGGAGATATCGCTAAGGCGATTGTTGCTGGCGCCGATACCGTGATGCTCGGTTCACTTCTCGCTGGTTGTGATGAATCACCCGGTGAATTGGTAGAAATTCAAGGTCGTAAATTCAAGTCATACCGTGGCATGGGTTCACTCGGTGCGATGCAGTCACGTGGCGAGCAGAAGTCATATTCCAAAGATCGTTACATGCAGGACGACGTCCTTGCTGAAGACAAGCTTGTTCCAGAAGGCATCGAAGGAAAAGTCGCTTATCGCGGCCCAGTTACTCCAGTGCTTCACCAGCTCGTTGGCGGTCTCCGCTCCGGAATGGGTTATGCCGGCGCTGCCACGATTTCCGATCTTCAAGCCAATGGCATGTTGATTCAAATTACTGCAGCAGGCTTGCAGGAGAGCCATCCACACGATGTGCTCGATATTGCCGATGCACCTAACTACGCACGCAAAGGAAAGTAATCGCTATGAACGAAATTGAGATCGGTCCTAGCAAGCGCGCCCGCGTTGCATATTCCTTTGACGATATTGCCATTGTTCCAAGCCGCCGTACTCGCGATCCCGAGAAAGTTTCGATCGCCTGGCAGATCGATGCCTATAAGTTCCAACTTCCTATGTTGGCAGCGCCCATGGACTCTGTTGTTTCCCCAGAGACGGCGATTGCCATTGGAAAGCTTGGCGGACTTGGCGTTCTCAATCTTGAAGGTCTCTGGACTCGCCACGAAGATCCCCGCATTCAATTGGGTGAGATCGCATCGATGCCGCAAGATAAAGCGATCCGTCGTATGCAAGAGATTTATGCAGCGCCAATTCGCCCAGATTTAATTGCCGAGCGCATCAAGACCATTCGCGATGCCGGCGTCACTGTTGCAGCTGCGCTCTCACCACAACGCACTGCCGAATTGCACCAAGCAGTTATTAAGGCCGGCGTGGATATTTTTGTGATTCGCGGCACTACTGTCTCTGCAGAGCACGTGGCTGATGAAGGATCTGCTCTTAACTTAAAGAAATTTATTTACGAACTCGATGTTCCGGTCATCGTAGGTGGCTGCGCAACAGCCACTGGCGCACTCCACTTGATGCGTGCTGGCGCTGCTGGCGTGCTCGTTGGATTTGGCGGGGGAGCGGCGCACACCACTCGTTCTGTTCTTGGTCTTGCAGTTCCGATGGCATCTGCTGTGGCAGAAGTTGCTTCTGCTCGTCGTGATTACATGGATGAATCCGGCGGTCGCTACGTTCACGTCATCGCGGATGGTTCGGTCGGTAAGTCTGGTGATATCGCTAAGGCAATTGCTTGCGGCGCAGATGCCGTCATGATGGGTTCACCGCTCGCTAAGGCGCATGAAGCACCTGGCCAAGGTTGGCACTGGGGTTCAGAAGCGCATCACGCAGAACTTCCTCGCGGAAATCGCGTTCAAGTGGGAACTGTCGGAACGCTCGAAGAAATTCTCGTTGGCCCTTCACACACTGCCGATGGCAGCATGAATCTCTTTGGCGCACTGCGTCGCGCAGTTGCCACCACTGGTTACTCCGATATCAAGGAGTTCCAGCGCGTAGAAGTCGTTATTGATCGTGCCTAATCTCGAAACGGTACTAGTAGTTGATTTTGGTGCGCAGTATGCGCAGCTGATCGCTCGTCGCGTTCGCCAGGCCCAGGTCTATTCCGAAATTGTTCCCTCATCGATGCCAGTCGAGCAGATGCTCGCCAAGAACCCCAAGGCAATCATTCTTTCCGGCGGACCGTCATCGGTCTATGCACCAGGTGCTCCTAAAGTAGATCCCGCGCTCTTCGCTCAAGGTGTCCCGGTATTTGGAATTTGTTACGGCTTCCAAGCTATGGCTGCTGCTCTCGGCGGCGTTGTTACCCAGACAGGTAAATCAGAATTTGGTCGCACAGCGCTCAGCCATAAAGGCGAATCAAAACTCCTCAGTGGCTTACCTGAAGGTTTTAACGTCTGGATGTCACACGGCGACTCAGTGACGCAAGTCCCTGCAGGATTTATCTCCACAGCACAGACCGATGCGACACCGATCATCGCTTTTGAAAGCGCCGATGCACAATTCGCTGGCGTGCAGTGGCACCCGGAAGTCTTGCATTCAGAGAATGGCCAAGAGATTCTGCGCCGCTGGTTGATCGATATCGTTGGCTGCACACCTTCTTGGAACTCCGAAAATATTGTTGCGATGGAAGTCGCGCGCATCAAGGAAGCTGTCGGCACCAAGCGCGTGCTCTGCGGTCTTTCTGGTGGCGTGGATTCAGCAGTCGCTGCGGCCATCGTTCAAAAGGCAGTGGGTTCACAACTTACTTGCGTCTTTGTTGATCACGGACTTCTTCGCGAAGGCGAAGCGGAGCAAGTAGAGAAAGATTTCGTAGCATCCACCGGAGTTTCACTCCATGTCGTTGATGCCAAGGACCGTTTCCTCAAAGCCCTTGCAGGCGT
>CAIQXR010000252.1 GCA_903875815.1 uncultured Actinomycetes bacterium | reverse complement strand
GGCTAGTGCTTCGATTTCCATAACCGCATCATAGAAGAGAGCGGCGACATTTATGTGGGATTTCGGAATTAAAGCGTGGCGAGAATTGCTTGAATATCTTCGATCTTGGTCCAAGGATTCACAATCGCAAATCGCAAGATCGGTTGGCCATGATGGGCCGAGGGCGTCACAAAGCCGATTTGATCTGCCAACAATTGATCCGACCAACGGGTGTAATCGGCCATCGTCCAACCATCGCGAGTAAAGGCCACCACCGATAACTCGGGTTCGCGCAGCAACGTGAGGTGGGGATGGTTGCGAATTATTTCGGCAGTCTTTTTTGCAACGGTGAGCGTCTCTTCCATCGCTGCGGAATATTCATCAGTGCCGTGAGCGGCAAGTGAGAACCAGAATGGCAAACCACGCGCGCGACGAGTTAAGTGAATGGCGTAATCCGATGGATTCCATTCGTTCTCATCTTCCAAAGTATCGAGATACGAGGCCTTTTGAGTGTGGGCTTGCTTTGCCAATTCGGGATTGCGATAAATCAAAGCGCAGGCATCAAAGGGCGCGAAGAGCCATTTGTGGGGATCAACAATTAATGAATCCGCCATCTCAATGCCTTCAAAAAGTGGGCGAACGCTGGGGGCGCAGAGCGCAGCTAAACCATAAGCGCCATCAACATGGAACCAGATATCGCGCTCTTTTGCGATGGCACCGATCTCAGATAAGTGATCAATAATTCCTAAGTTAGTGGTGCCCGCTGTTGCAACGATCGCAAAAACGCGATGGCCGGGATGAGCTGCGTGGTACTCATCGATGACGCAAGCAGCGGTGGCGCCATGGAGCGCTTCATCGTCGCCCGCGGGAATGAGAAGTAATTCAATATCCATGATGTCGGCGGCAGATGCAATCGAGGAATGTGCTTCTGCGCTAGCAGCAACTACCCACCGAATGGTCTCGGGATTTTTCTTGCGGGCGTGATAACGCGCGGCCACAAGTGCCGAGAGATTGCCATTGGTGCCACCTTGCACGAAGACCCCACCGGCTGATTGTGGAAGTCCCGCCAAATCAGAGATCCACCGCAGTGCTTGGTTTTCAGCAAAGACGGCGCCCGCGCCCTCGAGCCATGATCCGCCGTAGAGCGCAGATGCACCAACGACAAGATCGAAGAGGTTGGCATATTCACTGGGGGCGGAAGGAATGAAAGCGAGATATCGTGGATGATCGGTAGAGATGCATGCGAGTGCCAAGACATCTTTAAAGAGCGCAAAGGCATCGTGGCCACCGAGACCTTGGGGCGTGATGGTGTTACCGGCGAGTTGAAAGAGTTCTTCCGCGGACTTGGGACCATCCAAGGGTGGATCGGTCTTGAGTCGAAGCAAGCTGTATTCCAAGACTTCTTGGGCAAGTGCCTCAACTTCGGGGGTGAACTCATGCATGGGGATATCCAACCACTTTCACCCGATAGACTTCCCCTCATAAATGAGCGCGAAATTGAGTAGAGGACAGGTAATGGCCAAGACGAAAGTTGTCATTCTCGGTGGTGGATTCGGTGGAATGGCTGCCGCAAAGGCACTCGGTCGCGATGTGGACGTCATCGTCGTTGATCGTCACAATTACCAGACCTTCCTCCCCTTGCTCTATCAGGTATCGACTGCCGGCCTTGCTGCCGATCACGTCGCCTATCCCATCCGCGGCGCCCTCCAAAAGAGTGCTGGCAAATTCCGCATGGGAACGCCTATCTCTATCGATCACAAGAACAAGACCGTCAAACTCGATAGCTCAGAAGTCCTCCCATTCGATCACTTAGTTGTTGCCATGGGTTCAGTCACTGCTGACTTCGGAACTCCCGGCGTTGAAGAGTTTGCACTCGGCATGAAGTCGATTCACGAAGCGCTCGCAATTCGCGCCGAAGTTATGCGCCGCTTTGAAGATCTCTGCCGCTTTGAAGATGACACCCAATTTTCTATTTCTGTTATCGGAGGCGGTCCTACCGGCGTGGAGATGGCTGGTGCGCTCGCCGAACTCGTTCGCGGTCCACTCATGAACGATATGGCTCACGCCGCTCGTCATATTCATATTCGACTCGTTGAAGCTGGTCCTCGTCTGCTTCCGATGTTCTCCCCAAGTCTTTCCGAGAAGGTCAAGAAGTCACTCGAGAAGCTCGGCGTTGAAGTAATGAATAACACCGCTGTAAAAGAAGTGGAATGGCGCAAGATCGATCTCAAAAATGGCGACTCGATTGCTTCAGAAGTAACTATCTGGGCCGCTGGCGTAAAGGGAAACCCTGCATTGGAAGCGCTCTCACTTCCGATTGATCGTAGCCGTCTCGATGTCGAACAGACTTTGCAGGCAAAGAATTACCCTGGCATCTGGGGCGTAGGTGATATCTCTGGCGCCAAATCCGCAGATGGCCGCTTCTTGCCGATGGTTGCACCGGTTGCAATGCAACAAGGTCGCTTCGTTGCAGCGCAGATCAAGCGCGC
>CAIQXR010000251.1 GCA_903875815.1 uncultured Actinomycetes bacterium | reverse complement strand
TGAGAAATTAATCCGCGAGCACAAGCGCCGACTGCTTCACAGGCATCACTGATCGTGACATCTTTACCATCAACGTTTCCTGCCAATGTAGAACCAGCGTAGACAAAGACGCTTGCGACATCGATTCGAGCTGCAGCCATCATCATGCCGGGCAGCGACTTATCGCAGCCTGCGAAAGTAACCATGCCATCCAAGCGCTCTGCTTGCATCACGGTCTCCACTGAGTCTGCAATAACTTCACGTGAAACGAGTGAGAAGTGCATACCTTCATGGCCCATGGAGATTCCATCAGATACTGAGATCGTTCCAAATTGCATCGGGAATCCACCAGCTTCGATAACGCCCTTGCGCGATGCCTTTGCCAAGCGATCGAGTGAGAGGTTGCATGGCGTAATTTCATTCCACGACGAGGCGATACCGATCTGTGGCTTCACCCAATCTGCATCCCCCATACCAACAGCGCGAAGCATGCCTCGCGCTGGTGCCCGCTCAAGACCATCGGTTACTAAACCAGAGCGTGGCTTCATTGGGTTTTTGGGTTCAGTCATTTAATTACCCCTGTCCGAGATGCTTGAGTAAGAGTTCACGTACCTTGGCCGCATCGGCTTGTCCGCCAGTGGCCTTCATGACTGCGCCAATGAGCGCGCCTGCTGCTGGAATATTTCCACCGCGAATTCGCTCTGCTGTATCGGGCTGAGCTGCAATCGCTGCTTCGATGGCGACCATCAACGCTGAATCATCTGAGACAACTTTGAGTCCGCGCTTAGCGATAACTTCTTGCGGCGTACCTTCACCACTGATGACACCTTCAACAACTTGGCGAGCAAGTTTGTCGGTGAGATCACCGGCGGCGATAAGTGCAACAATTTCAGCAACGCTTGCTGCAGTGATCAGCGATGTTGCTGCAACTTCACGTTCATTGGCAAGGCGAGAGACTTCACCGAGCCACCAGGCACGAGCCTTGGCAGGATCGGCGCCGAGGGCAACGGTCTCTTCAACGACATCGATCAACTCGGCATTAACGAGCGATTCCATCTCTTTATCGGGCGCACCCCAAGCCTCTTGCAATCGCTTGCGTCGAAGCGATGGCTTCTCTGGCAGCGTCTTACGAAGCTCTTCAATCCAGTCAGCATCTGGGCAGACCGGAACAAGATCGGGTTCTGGGAAGTAGCGATAATCCTCGGCTTGTTCCTTCGAGCGACCAGAACGAGTCTCACCACTCTCTTCTAGGAAGTGACGGGTCTCTTGAATAATTCGTTCGCCGGAAGTGAGGCGATTTGCTTGGCGAATAATTTCACCAGTAACTGCGCGCTCTACTGAACGGAGTGAGTTAACGTTCTTTGTTTCAGAGCGAGTACCGAGTTGGCCACTACCCATAGGTGAGAGCGAGAGGTTGACGTCACAGCGCATCGAGCCCTGTTCCATCTTCACATCAGAGACACCGAGTGAGCGAAGAATGTCGCGGAGTTCTGCAACGTAGGCCTTGGCCACTTGTGGCGCATATTTTCCAGTGCCGCCCACGATGCGCGTAACGATTTCCACCAAAGGAATACCGGCGCGGTTGTAATCCAGAAGCGAGTATTCAGCGCCATGGATTCGACCAGTAGAACCACCGACGTGAAGTGACTTTCCGGTGTCTTCTTCCATGTGTACGCGCTCGATCTCAACTCGGAAGACTTGTGGGCCTTCATCGGTGTCGATCGTGACATCTAGGTAGCCATCAACACAGATTGGTTCGTCGTACTGTGAAGTCTGGAAGTTCTTTGGCATATCGGGATAGAAATAGTTCTTACGTGCGAAACGACTGAAAGGCGCAATCGAACAATTGAGTGCCAAACCAATAAGGATGGTGCTCTCGATCGCTTTGCCGTTAACAACGGGAAGCGAGCCAGGCAAGCCAAGGCAGACGGGGCAAGTCTGAGTATTTGGCGCAGCGCCAAATTCAGTTGCACATGAACAGAACATCTTTGTCTTGGTATTAAGTTCAACGTGAACTTCTAGGCCAAGGGTAGGTTCAAAGGCAGCAACAGCTTGCTCGTAATTAAGCGCCATTAGCGTGCACCACCTTTCAGTGCCGGGGCTTTCGAAATAAGAGTCTGACCCCATTTGCTGTTTAGCGCAGCTTCCAAAGTGCCACCGACGCGATACATCCGATCATCGTGAAGCGCAGGAGACATAATCTGGAATCCGACTGGCAAGCCATCTTCATCGGCAAGGCCGCACGGAAGGCTCATGCCGCCGATGCCCGCCATGTTGACTGGGATAGTGGCAATATCGTTGAGATACATCGCGAGCGGATCATCGCTCTTCTCGCCGATTTTAAATGCTGTGGTGGGGCAGGTCGGTGAAACAAGTACATCGACTTGTTCAAAGGCGCGATCGTAATCTTGCTTGATCAAGGTTCGTACCTTTTGAGCAGAACCGTAATAAGCGTCGTAGTAACCCGATGAGAGCGCGTAAGTACCGAGAATGATGCGGCGCTTTACTTCTTTTCCAAAACCTTGATCACGAGTGATGCTCATAACTTGCTCTGCGCCGCGGCTGCCATCATCGCCAACGCGAAGTCCATAACGCATCGAGTCAAAGCGAGCCAAGTTAGAAGAGGCTTCAGAAGGTGCAATGAGGTAATAGGCAGCAAGTGCATATTCAAAGTTAGGGCATGAGATTTCTACAATCTCGGCGCCGAGTGAAGCGAGCAGATCGAGTGATTCTTGGAATCGCGCACTCACGCCAGTTTGGAAACCATCGCCCATCAATTGCTTGATGACGCCGATCTTCATTCCCTTAACTTCGTGGCGCTTAGCTGCTGCAACTACATCAGGGACAGCTCCGACAATTGATGTCGAGTCGCGCTCGTCGTGGCCAGCGATTGCTTCGTGCAAGAGCGCAGTATCCAAAACAGTACGAGCGCATGGTCCGACTTGATCGAGTGAAGATGAGAATGCAATCAAACCAAAGCGAGAGACTGCTCCGTAAGTAGGCTTTACTCCCACAGTTCCAGTCACGGATGCCGGTTGGCGAATCGATCCACCAGTATCGGTACCGATTGCTAGCGGAGCTTCAAAGGCTGCAAGTGCCGCAGCCGATCCGCCACCAGAACCACCAGGAATACGAGTGAGATCCCATGGGTTATGGGTCGGTCCGTAGGCAGAATTTTCAGTTGATGAACCCATCGCGAATTCATCCATATTGGTCTTACCGAGAATAACAATGCCGGCTTGCTTTAACTTCGTGACAACGGTGGCATCGTAAGGAGGGCGCCAGTTCTCTAACATTTTGGAGCCAGCGGTTGTCGGTACGCCTTTTTGAGCTAAGACATCTTTCAGAGCAAGTGGAACGCCAGCAAGTGGCGCCAACTTCTCCCCTGCTTTGCGCTTGGCATCGACATCGGCTGCTTGAGCGAGTGCACCTTCGTGATCGACATGGAGGAATGCATGAACATCGGAATCAACAGCAGCGATCTGAGCAAGGTGCGCTTGCGCGAGTTCGACTGCGGTGGTGGAACCAGCGGCAAGTGCCGCAGACATTTCTGCGGCGGTGGAGTGAATTGATGTCATTCAGCTTCACCAAGAATCTGTGGGACTTTAAATCGCTCTTCATCTTGAGCAGGTGCACCAGAGAGTGCTTCGGCATTTGTGAGGCTGGGCTTTACGACATCATCACGAAAGACATTGCGCAATGCGAGGGGATGCGAGGTAGGAGGAACATCTGCTCCGGCTGCCTCCTGCACTCGGGCAACAGCGCCGAGAATCTGATCGAGTTCGGATGCCATGTGATCGAGTTCGTCCGCAGACATCTCGATTCGTGACAATCGGGCTAAATGTGCGACTTCATCGCGGGAAATAGCGGCCATGTCTGAAGTCTATCGGCTCCCACTTATCTCGAAAAACGAGGTGCTTTATTCGCGGATTTGGCCATTACCCGTGACGATCCAGGTCGTGGTCGTCATCTGTTCGAGCCCCATAGGGCCGCGGGCATGAAGCTTTTGGTTGGAAATCCCAATTTCTGCCCCAAATCCCATCTGCTCGCCATCGGTAAATCGAGTCGATGCGTTGACCATCACTGCAGCGCAATCCGAGAGGGCGATGAATTGAGCAGCGTGGGCATCTGATTCTGTGACGATTGC
Organism: uncultured Actinomycetes bacterium; assembly: GCA_903875815.1. The sequence goes on along the minus strand of CAIQXR010000251.1, from coordinate 8,912 downwards.
TTCGGTGTGTTGGGTTCCATATTTTTGAATGTGATCTGCTGCTGCTAAGAGGTTAGGGACGACGGCGACATTTATCTCCAGTGCGTTGTACTCAGTCGACCAATTTTCTTCAGTCGCAGCAGCCACGGAAATATTGTGCTGGGATGCAAGAGCGGTTGTTGCAGCATCGGCATGAATCCGAACTCCAGCTTCTACCAATGCGTGAAGTGCAACCGGCAAGAATTGTGTAGCAACTTTCTCGTGTACCAAGAGGGTTTCGGCTGCATTGCAGACACTAGGACGATGGGTCTTAGAGTTAATAAGAATCGGAAGAGCCTTCGATAAATCAGCTTCATCATCAACATAGACGTGGCACACACCAGCGCCAGTTTCGATAGTTGGCACAGTGGAGTCATCTACAACTGTCCGGATCAAAGCAGCGCTACCGCGAGGAATAACCAGATCCACTTTTCCGCGCGCATGAAGGAGTGCATGGACAGTCGAGCGATCATCCGAAGGAACCAACTGCAAAATATCTGGCGAAATATTTGTCTTGGCGAGGGCTCGGCGCATAACGGTAACGAGCACTTCGTTACTTGCTGCCGCAGACGAAGATCCCCGTAGAAGTGCCGCATTGCCCGACATAATTAAAATGACGGCAGCATCGACGGTGACATTGGGGCGAGCTTCATAAACCATTCCGACAACGCCAAACGGAACTGTTACTTGACGTAAGTGAAGCCCGTTAGGGAGTGTGCTCTCGCGAAGTGTTTTGCCGAGCGGATCGGCAATCTCTGACACTTGGCGGGCGCCATCGGCCATGCCGTGAATGCGTGATGCGGTCAGCAAGAGGCGATCGCGCATGGACTCTGCCATGCCCTCGTTATCGGCCCGCTCCATATCTTTGGCGTTGGCAGCCAGAATCTCGACTTCACTGGCTTGGATTTCATCGGCAATCCGCTTGAGTGCCTCCACTCGATCTGCAGATGTAGCGGCAACCAGAGTACGGGCAGCGCGGCGCGCAGTATCGGCTAACGCAGCAACAAGCTCTTCTGGTGTGGTGGTTCCCATGTGCTTAACTTACAAGGAACTACCCTTCTCTCATGAATCGTTTTCTTAAAATCGCTCGAAATACCGTTATTGGATTGCTGATTCTCATCGTTGCGCTCTCGGGCTTCTTAAAACTCGTTCGCTACCCCAGCCTGATTGCCACGATCAAACTAGGCACGGCCCCCGCCTCAAAGACTCCGACGCTGATGCCATGGAACACGATTGCCCCTGCGACTACACCGATCAAGATCCCCACTGGTCCAGAACAACTTCCAACCCAAGTTCGCTTTAAGAACGCCACTATCTCTTGGCAGGATTTTCTCACCAAGACCAATACCAATGCCTTTCTCGTTATTCGAAATGGCGTTATGACTTACGAGTACTACAAGCCGGGAATTACCCCAGCCACTCGCCTACCGTCTTATTCGGTAGCCAAGACCATGACATCGATCATCATCGGACAGTTGATTGCTGATGGAAAAATTAAAGAGAGCGATACTTTCGTCAGTTACTTCCCTAAGTGGAAGACCGGCACTTCCTTCGACAAAGTCACCGTTCAATCGCTACTCGATATGGAAGCTGGCGTTGGCGTCTCGGATAATTACCCCAGCGGTCCGACTGGTTGGGGAGTCGGCATCGCACAGATGTATGGCACAACAGATCTCAATTTCTTCATGACTCATAACCGCAAAATGTTTGAAGCCCCCAACACTAAGCCGGAATATCGCAGCGTCGAGACTCAGATGCTCGGACTCATTATCCACAATGTGACGGGCATGAGTTTGGCCGATTACTTCAGCAAAAATGTCTGGCAGCCGATTGGCGCAGAATTTCCCGCCACCTGGAACGTTGATCATAACGGCGGGCAAGAGAAGAACTTCTGTTGCTTCAACGCAGCAGCACGCGACTATGCCCGAGTAGGAATGGTCCTAGTGAATAATGGCTATGCCGGCGCAAAGCAGATCATCAGTGCCGATTGGATGAAGCGCATCAGCACTCCTATAGTCACACTTGATCACGGCTGGAAATACAGCGCACAGGTCTGGCATCCCTACCCAGGAATTAATCTCGCGCTTGGTCTCGATGGGCAATACATCTTCACTGACCCAGCGACTCGAACTGTCATCGTCAAACTCAGCGATAACCCTACGAATGGCGATCCTGAAGTTGAGACAGCAGCAGTGATGTATGCCCTCGATAAAGGCGCGAAGTAAGAATTAAATAAGTACGAGATCGTCGCGATGCACGAGCTCGCGTTCATACTCTGGACCGAGCTCAGCCGCTAACTCTTTAGTTGATCGACCAAGTAGTTGTGGGATTTCATTGCTATCAAATGCAACTAAACCGCGTGCAATAACCAGCCCAGTTCCGCTTACTAATTCCACAGTATCACCAGCGTTGAACTCGCCTTCAATTCCCGTGACTCCAGCAGGTAGGAGCGATACTCCGCGCTCTTGAATTGCCGTCACTGCGCCAGTATCCAGAATCAATCGACCGCGTGGCGTAGAGGCATGCTCGAGCCATAATAAACGCGATGGTTTGCGATCGTGGACTGGATCGAAAATGGTTCCGACATCATCGCCGGCAATCGCACCAGGCAGCTTGGCAAGACTTGTGAGGAACATGGCGATACCCGCGCCAGTTGAAATGCGAGCTGCTTCGATCTTTGTCACCATGCCACCGCTGCCAACGCCAGAAGCACCGACTCCCCCGACTTCGGCTTGAGCTAAATCAGCGAGTGAAGTGACATGAGCAATGCGAGTAGCACCAGGTTGTGAAGGTGGCGCGTCATAGAGCGCATCGATATCACTCACAAGAACGAGCAGATCGGCGCCAATTAAATGTGAGACGAGCGCCGCTAAGCGATCGTTATCCCCGAAGCGAATCTCCTGCGTTCCCACTGAATCATTCTCATTAATGATGGGAACAACTCCGAGTTGGAGTAACCGGAAAAGTGTGCGCTGCGCATTTTGGTAGTGCGAGCGGCGAACAACATCTTCAATAGTGAGCAGCACTTGCGAAGCAACGAGCGAGTGCTTCTTAAATGCTTGGGTATATTGCGCAACCAAGAGGCCTTGACCGACTGATGCAGCAGCTTGCTGAGTAGCAAGATCCTTAGGACGGGAAGTGAGTCCGAGTGGAGCTAATCCCGCGGCGATGGCGCCGGAAGAGACAACGACAACTTCTTTGCCAGCTGCCTTCAAACCAGCAACGATCTCAGTCAGTGAATCAACTGCAGAAGTATTGAGTTCTGAACCTGCAGAACCAGTAAGTGAAGAGGAACCAACTTTGAGCACTACTCTCTTGGCTGAGGCGAAGAGTGAAGCGGCAGTTGTGCTCATTTCTCGCCTTCAATCCTCGGAGTTCTTGGGTCGGCAATGTTGTACTCCCATTGCATAGCAATTTCATCATCGCTTAAGAGATCATCTTCGATCGGATCTTCCACGTAACGACCCTGCCATGGTGATTCCAAACGACGATCTTCACCGCGTGGACCAGCAAGGAGTTCTGCTCCGGCTTCAAGCGTTGGTTCCCAATCGAAGATAACAGCGTTCTCGCCTTCACCGATCCGAACTTCATCTTGTGCTTTAGCACCCTTCTTATAAAGCTCGCGCTCTACGCCTAGTGTCGCTAACCGATCAGCGAGATAGCCGATCGCTTCAGTGTTAGAGAAATCTGTTTGGCGAACCCAACGCACTGGCTTCTCACCGAGCACGGTGAATGAACCATCTTCATTTGCCGTAACAGTAAAGCCGACTTCTCCCACATGAACGGGACGAAGAACGATGCGCGCCTTTTCTTGCGCTGCTTCTGCTTTACGTGCAGTCTCAATGATGCGCGCCATGGCGTAATTGAGCTCTTGTAAACCAATGTGAGATGCCGCGGAGATCTGGTAAACCTCAAAACCGCGTTCGCGGAAAATAGGCTCCACCATATCGGCCATCGCTTTACCATCTGGAAGATCGACCTTGTTCAGGGCAATCAGACGTGGCCGATCGGCAAGAGGTGTGGTGCCTTCTTCAGGTGAATATTTACGAAGCTCGGCTTCAATGATGTCGAAATCCTTAACAGGATCGCGATCGGTCTCCAGCGTTCCGCAGTCAAGGACATGGACAAGGGCAGCGCAACGTTCAACGTGGCGCAAAAATTCCAAACCAAGACCTTTACCTTCGGAGGCGCCAGCGATTAACCCTGGTACATCGGCAACGGTAAAGCGCATATCTCCTGCTTGGACAACGCCCAAGTTAGGTTGAAGAGTGGTGAAGGGATAGTCAGCGATCTTTGGCTTTGCAGCAGAGATCGAAGCAATCAGCGAAGATTTTCCAGCGCTAGGAAAACCAATCAGACCAATATCTGCAACGCTCTTGAGTTCGAGCGTAAGAGTGCGCTCTTCACCTGGCTCACCTTTAAGAGCAAAACCTGGTGCGCGACGCTTGGAAGATGCGAGGCCGGAGTTACCGAGTCCACCTTTGCCACCTTGGGCAGCAATAAAACGAGTGCCGTACCCAACGAGGTCGGCGAGAACATTTCCATGCTCGTCTTTAACAACTGTTCCATTAGGAACAGGCATGATGAGATCTTTACCTTCTTTACCGTTACACCAGTCGCCATATCCGAGGCTGCCATTGGTGGCGCGACGATGTGGTGAGTGATGGAAATCGAGAAGTGTGGTGGTGCCTTGATCAACGACGAGAATGACATCGCCGCCGCGACCACCATTGCCGCCATCGGGGCCGCCCAAAGGTTTAAATTTTTCACGGTGCACGGAGACGCAACCGTCGCCGCCGCTGCCGGCAGAGGCATGGAGCGTGACACGATCAACAAACGATGCCATTACTCACTCCTCTCAACTCTCACTTGCTTAACCTGGCTAATTTCTTACTAACCATTTAACTCTTTACTGGTAAAACTTTTCTCGCAATAAAAAACGGGCCCGCAAATACGCGGACCCGCAATTAATTCTCCGCGACTTAGGCGACGGGAGCTGGAACTACGATGTTGACGACCTTACGACCGCGAGCGCGACCGAAAGCAACTTCGCCTGCTGAGAGTGCGAAGAGGGTGTCATCCTTACCGATTCCTACATTTGCTCCTGGGTGGAAGACTGTTCCGCGCTGGCGGACCAAGATCTCTCCAGCCTTAACAATCTGTCCTGCATAACGCTTAATTCCGAGGTACTGCGCATTTGAATCGCGACCGTTACGGGTTGACGAGACTCCCTTTTTACTTGCCATTTCTTTGTCTCTCCCTTACTTACTTTGCGATTGCGGTGATCTTCACGCGCGTTAGTTGTGAACGGAAACCTGAACGACGGCGGTAGCCAGTCTTATTCTTGTAACGAAGGATGTCGATCTTTGGACCCTTCTCCTCAGAAAGAATTTCGCCAGTTACTTTGACGCCAGCAAGTGCCTTGGCATCAGTGGTAACGGTGGTTCCTTCAACTAGGAGAACAGCAGGAAATGAGACCGATGCTCCGACCTTTGCGTCGATACGATCGACGGTAACTGTGTCGCCAACGGCAACCTTCTCTTGACGGCCGCCAGCTTTAACAATCGCGTACACGGTGACACCTTTCCAAACTCTGATCTTGATCGGCCCTCAATCGGGCAGACGCTTAGGGTACGGACTTACGCCCGTCTGGGTCAAACTGAGTAAATCTGGGTAGAACTGGGTAGAACTAGAGCCTTATTCCGGCGAAATCACGCCTGTGCTGACTGCCCGGCGACGCTTACGCGGGCGGGGGCCGTCGGCTGGGGCGGAATCTTGGGAATCCTGGGCTTCGACCCCATCATGGGAATGATCTTGGGCTGCCGGCTCCGCGGAGTGGTTCTCGCGCTCTGAATCCTTAGCCTTGTCGGCATCGCCATCTTCATGGTCATCCTCATCGTATGAGGTGGGGACGTAACGCTTATCCATATCCTTATCGAGCGCTTCCTTGCGGACTGGCTCGTTATGGATGTGAATACCTCGACCACCGCATGATTCGCAGGTAGTGGAGAAAGCTTCAATCAGACCTTGTCCCACACGCTTACGTGTCATCTGGACGAGTCCGAGTGAGGTTACTTCAGCGACTTGGTGCTTGGTGCGATCGCGGCCGAGACATTCAGTCAAGCGACGCAAGACTTGGTCACGGTTGGATTCCAACGCCATATCGATGAAGTCAATAACGATAATTCCGCCCATATCGCGAAGGCGAAGTTGGCGAGCGATTTCTTCAGCTGCTTCCAAGTTGTTCTTGGTGACAGTCTCTTCAAGATTGCCGCCCTTACCGATGAACTTACCGGTGTTGACGTCGATAACGATCATTGCTTCAGTGCGATCAATAACGAGTGAGCCGCCTGATGGCAGATAGACCTTGCGATCAAATGCCTTAGCAAGCTGTTCTTCAATGCGATGCTCGGCGAAGATATCGCGAGTACCAGTCCACTTTTCAATCTTTGCAGTGAGCTCTGGGGCGATATGGCCAAGATAATTATTAATATCTTCCCATGCTTGATCGCCTTGGACGATCATCTTCTTGAAATCTTCGTTGAAGATATCGCGGATAACTCGAACGGTGAGATCTGGCTCGGAGTAGAGAAGTGACGGAGCCGAGGTGCTCTTATTGGCAGCCTTCTTCTCGATATCTTCCCATTGCGCCTTCAAGCGAATGACATCGCGCTCGAGCTCTTCTTCGGTTGCTCCTTCTGAAGAGGTACGCACAATGACGCCTGCTTCATCAGGAACTAAATTCTTCAAAATTGATTTCAAACGTGATCGCTCTTGATCTGGCAAGCGACGGCTAATACCGCTCATCTCGCCACCAGGAACGTAAACGATGTAACGACCAGGCAAGCTGACCTGACTTGTGAGGCGAGCGCCCTTTTGGCCGATTGGATCCTTGGTCACTTGAACTAATACTGATTGACCAGTTTTGAGAACGTGCTCAATCTTGCGAGGAGCGCCTTCTGCTAAGCCAGCAGCGTCCCAGTTCACTTCACCTGCGTAAAGAACTGCGTTGCGGCCCTTACCAATATCAACGAATGCTGCTTCCATCGAAGGAAGAACGTTCTGAACTTTTCCAAGATAAACGTTTCCAACGTAGGAAATATTGCTATTTCGATTGACGTAGTGCTCGACCATGACTTTATCTTCGAGTACAGCGATCTGGGTGCGATCACCGGTCTGGCGAACCAACATCTGACGATCGACATTTTCGCGACGAGCAAGAAATTCAGCTTCGGTAATGACGCTTCCGCGGCGACGATTGTTATCGCGTGGTTCGCGGTCATAACGATCGCCACGATCACGACGGTTATTGCGGCTGCTGCGATCATTTCGATCTCCGCGGTCACGACGATTACTACGATCTGTGCGAGTTGGCTGATCATCGCGGTTGCGAGGTTCGCGAACCTTCACGACAGTTACTACGCCATCTTCATCAACAATTTCACCTGGCGTTATGCCATCGGCAGTGGTTCCGCGCGCACGACGACGGCGGCGACGACGTGTTGCCGCTTCGCTTCCTTCATCATCAGCTGAATCAATAGCGCCTTCATCGAGGCGTTCACCGCTCTCGGAATCAAAATCTTCGCTGGTCTCATCATCGCTTCCCGCAGAGTCGCGACCTTGTGATGGCCGCTTGCGACCACGGCCACCGCGACGACGTCGACGACGTTCTTCACCTTCACGTTCGGCTTGAGTGGAGTTCGAAGAATTCTCTGATGAGCTGCCTTCGGAGGAACCGTCAGAACTTTCGCTACTTGCTTTTGCTACCTGTGCGCGTGGTGCACGCTTCGGTGCTACTTCTTCAGGAGCTGCTTGGAAAACTGGTACGGGAATAGCTGCTGCCTTCTTGGCACTCTTCTTTACTTTGGCAGCGCTCTCATCACCAGATGATGCTGCATCATCGGATGGAGTTGCTGATGTAGGAGCCTCGGTACTTGCCTTGGCTGCTGACTTCTTTGACGTACGCTTGCGCGCACCCTTTGGCTCTATAGCCATAATTCAATCCTCTTCTGGTCTCCGCTAGTTCACTAGTGGAGCAAATCTCGTGAAACCTTCTGATGAAGGTCTTCTTCAGTTATGAGTGCCAATTTCTTGGCGTGGTACAAAATCTTTAGCGAGGAGCAGCAGTGGCGAGAGATTAAGGGGCTGGTGCCCCGCTCGACGCGCTTAACGCTGGGAAAAGTATCGCAGAGGGGGGCGGAAAAGAGCAATTTGAGGGCCGGTGAGGCTCAATCGCCTGTGGGGCACGCGGGCTGGCTAGGTGATTCCGGGAGAGTTACGAACGAAGCTGGATATTTTGAATCAGGCCCAGGCCAATCAAATTGGCGAACATGCTGGAGCCACCATACGACATAAAGGGCAGCGGGACGCCAGTCATCGGCACCAGCCCCATCGTCATGCCGATATTTTCAAAAGTTTGGAAGGCAAACCAGGCAATCACTCCCACACAGACTAATCTGCCGAAGAGATCATTGGTACGCCGGGCAATCATGAATGCTCGCGTAAAGAAGATGGCAAAGAGCAGGAGTATCAACCCTGATCCTAAGAAACCTAACTCTTCTCCCGCCACCGTAAAAATAAAGTCGGTCTGTTGTTCAGGAACAAAGCGACCGTTGGTCTGTGGACCACTAAAGAGTCCCTTACCGATAATTCCACCAGAGCCAATTGTGATACGTGACTGGCGAAGTTGATAACCGCTTTGCTGTGGATCGGCACTGGGATCAACAAATGATTGCAAGCGTGCGATCTGATATTTACTGACGACGCCGGCCTTCACTGCGCCAAAGCCGCCAACAACTGCGACTAAGAGCAAGCCAATGACCCACCGGCTTGGCGCACCCGAGGTGGCAATAATGGCGAGCAGCGATGCGCTAATAATCGCAATAGTTCCCACG
>CAIQXR010000250.1 GCA_903875815.1 uncultured Actinomycetes bacterium | reverse complement strand
TCATGTTCAACTACATCCCTGATGTCTTCAAGGATAAGTACGCCGACCACGAAGCCGAAGCTGATCGTTGGTATACCGATCAAGACAACAACCGTCGTCCGCCTGAGTTGTTGCCACGTGATGAAGTTGAGCGCGCGATTAACTCCGACGTTAAGGCTGGCCGCGGAACAGAACATGGCGGAGTATTCCTCGATGTTTCTAAGCGTTTATCTGCCGAAGTAATTAAGAAGCGCCTGCCATCTATGTGGCATCAGTTCTATGAACTCGCTGGCGTGGATATCACCAAAGAAGCAATGGAAGTCGGTCCTACCTGCCACTACGTCATGGGCGGCGTGCAAGTAGATCCAGATACCACTGCGGCAATCGGTGTCGATGGTCTCTTTGCTGCTGGTGAAGTCGCTGGTGGAATGCACGGATCAAACCGACTCGGTGGAAATTCACTTACTGACCTCTTGGTCTTTGGTCGTCGAGCCGGCGCCGGCGCAGCTGAATATGTGAAGTCGCATTCAGCAGTTGCGGTGAGCGATGCAACCGTCGCTGCAGCAGCAGCCCGCGTGCAGGCACCATTTACTCGCTCTGGTGGCGAGAATCCGTACGCACTTCACCAAGAACTTCAGGAAGTTACGCACAATTTGGTCGGAATTATCCGTACTAAATCTGAACTTGCTGATGCGATTGAGAAGATTGCCGATATCCGCAAGCGATCACAGAACGTCAGCGTTACTGGCGATCGTCTCTTCAACCCTGGCTTCCACTTGACCTTTGACCTCGACAATATGTTGTTGGTCGCAGAATCCACTGCGAAGTCTGCAATCATCCGTGAAGAATCTCGTGGCGGTCACACCCGCGATGACTTCCCTGGCATGAACGCTGATTGGCGTCAGAAGAACAACATCTCCAGTTTCGATGGCACCCAAGTCAACGTTCGTCAGCAAGAGCTGCCAGCGTTGCCAAAGGAACTCTTCGAACTCTTCGATGTTCACGAACTTGAGAAGTACATGACACCGGCAGAAATTGCGAAAGGCGGTTCCAACTAATGGCGCGCAAAGTTAATCTTCGCATCTGGCGTGGAAACTCCGCTGATGGTGGACTTCAAAACGTCACTGTCGATGCCAACGAGGGCGAAGTTGTTCTCGATGTTATCCACCGCGTTCAAGCTGAGCAGATGAATGACTTGGCTGTTCGCTGGAATTGCAAAGCAGGTAAGTGCGGATCGTGTTCGATGGAGATCAACGGCAAGCCGCGTCTTGCTTGTATGACTCAGATGGGTCAATTCGCTGATGATGAGACTGTCACCATCACACCGCTTCGCGCATTCCCTGTGATCAAGGATTTGGTTACCGATGTCTCCTTCAACTACAAGAAGGCGATGGAGATTCCAGCACTGGAAATGCCAGCAGGCATGAAGCCAGGCGAACCACGCATGGAACAGATCGATGTCGAGCGGAGCCAAGAGTTCCGTAAGTGCATCGAATGCTTCTTGTGTCAGGACACGTGCCACGTTATTCGTGACCACGAAGAGAATAAGAAGTCCTTTGCTGGACCTCGCTTCTTTATTCGTATCGCCGAACTCGATATGCACCCACTGGATGTATTGCGCAATCGCAAGAAGTCAGCTCAAGAAGAGCATGGCCTTGGCATGTGCAACATCACCAAGTGCTGTACCGAAGTCTGCCCAGAACATATTCGCATCACCGATAACGCGATCATTCCTATGAAGGAGCGCGTCGTTGACGTGAAATACGATCCACTTCGCTGGCTTGGTTCGAAGATCAGCAAGCGTCCGGGTCTCTAATCGGTTCTCAAGTAATCCGAATTAATCCGAAACCCCCGTTTACCGTTAAGTAAGCGGGGGTTTCGCGTACCCTAACGGTATGAAACTCTTTCTTCGTTGGTTAGTTCTCGCCTTTGCGGTCTGGGCCGCAACAGCGCTGATCCCTGGCATCAAAGTCACCGGTGGCGCCATGGATTATTTGTGGGTCGCCATTTTGATTTCACTCGTCAATATGACGATTGGCTCACTATTAAAGCTCCTGACTCTTCCGGCAGTGATTTTGAGTCTCGGTATATTTGTCTTAGTAATTAATGCTGCGATGCTCGAACTCGTGAGCCGTTGGTCATCACACTTTGATGTAAAGAACTTTGGCTCAGCGATTCTTGGATCCATCGTGATCTCTATCGTCTCTGGCATCGTGAATCTCACCCTCGGCAAAGGCCGCATTGCTTCATCTCGAAAGAGCCTCAACTGATCACTAAAACCGTTCGCCCCTATCAAGAGTTCTATGTGATCTCGATTGTGGCGCTGGGTGGAATTTTTGGGTCGCTCTCACGTTGGCTCGTTTCACTCGGCATTGTTGACCATGGTTTTCCCTGGGCAACGCTCTTGGTCAATTACCTCGGGTCCGTAATTTTGATGGCGCTCTTGTTATATGTGAAGCACCATAAATCACCGAAGTGGTGGTGGCGCCCAGCTTTAGGTGCTGGGTTCTGTGGCGGTTTCACTACTTACTCGGCTTTCGCGTTGAAAGTGGACCAATATATTTCTCATAACAACTTCGCTTCCGCAATGGAATATACGCTTGCTTCGATTATTGGTACTTACATTTTGATCTTCGCTACCAACGCCTTCTATAAAGTCAGGTTTCTCAAATGAGAGCGCTCTTCGTGGCCCTCGGCGCAGGTATTGGCGCACCATCGCGCTACATCCTTGATAAATACATCAAGCGAATTCATCGCTCGCTCATTCCGATCGAAACACTCTCGATCAACACCATTGGTTCATTCGTATTGGGTCTGATGATCAATAGCCACGGCAACTTCGCACTATTGATCGGCACCGGCTTTGCCGGGGCATTCACTACCTGGTCGACCTTTGCAGTGGAGACGCACCACTTAATCGAAGATGGCAAAGCAAAGAAAGCTGCGATCTATCTCGCGCTCACCTTGATTCTTGGAATCGGCGCTGCCGCTGTCGGAGTCCGAACAGTTAGTTAACGAGCGAGGTTGCTCATCCAGACTTCGATCTCATCAGGGTGAG
>CAIQXR010000249.1 GCA_903875815.1 uncultured Actinomycetes bacterium | reverse complement strand
CTTCTTCACCACTCGCTATAGCCAACGCCATGGCAACAACTGATTTCCCGGGCCAGGAAGGTAACCCGATCGAATTCATCCTTCCGAACGCTGCCGGCAAAGATGCTGAAGTTGCTGCTTATGAAAACACCATTGGAACTATCCCAGGAATCGTTCGCACCACACCACCGCAAACCGTTGATGGCGTTCTTCGCTTTACAGCCGTGCACACCATGAACCCTCGTACTAACGAGGCGGAAGCACTTATTAAAAAGATCCGCGCGCTCCCAGCGCCAGCAGGATTGCTCATTGGTGGCGTTGCTGCCGATTACACCGACACCCAAGGCGGCATTGCTAAGACTCTGCCATGGGCATTTGGATGGATCGGTATCGGCGTTGTGATCTTGCTCTTCCTCTTTACTGGATCAATCATCCTTCCGATCAAGGCTGTAATTCTCAATGTTCTCTCTCTCGCCGCCATGATGGGTGCACTTACCTGGATCTTTATCGATGGCCATCTCACTTGGCTCGTAGGTTCATTTACCAATACACACACCATTGATACCTCCATGGTCATCCTGATTTCTGTAGTCACATTCGGTCTATCCATGGACTACGAAGTCTTCTTGCTCTCTCGCATTAAAGAAGAACATGAATCAGGCCTTGGAAACGAGGATGCAGTAGCGACTGGACTTCAGCGTTCAGCACGCATCATTACTGCAGCTGCCCTATTGCTCGCGATCGCATTCATCGCATTCGTGACTAGTGGTGTTACCAATATCAAGACCCTTGGTTTTGGTGTGGCATTCGCGGTCATCCTTGATGCGACATTGGTGCGTGGTCTCCTAGTTCCAGCACTCATGCGACTCTTTGGCGAACGCAACTGGTGGGCACCTAAGGCGCTCAAGCGTTTCACCATCAATCACTAGCTAGTAATAGTAATTTTGAATCCATGCTCGAAGAAGTATTCTTAGAGCATGGATCTCATTGCCACCCTTCAATGCGCTGACCAAAGAAATCGCCGAGCAGGAGATTGAAAAACTCATTGCAGTTCGCAATATTGATCTGGTCGTACTTGCGCGATATATGCAGATCTTGACCCATCACTTCACTCGTAATTTCGCCGGCCGAATTATCAATATTCACCACTCGTTCTTGCCGGGCTTCAAAGGTGCTAAGCCCTATCACCAAGCACATGACCGTGGCGTAAAGATCATTGGTGCCACTGCCCACTTTGTCACTGAAGATCTCGATGAAGGCCCCATCATTGAACAAGATGTCGCCCATGTAACCCATGCCGCATCAGCTGAAGACTTGATTGCTATTGGCCGCGATATCGAGCGACGGGTTCTTTCCAAAGCCGTCCGCCTCTTCGCAGAAGATCGCATTTTCATCACGGGCGATCGCACCGTCATTTTTTCATAAAAGGAACTCATCATTCAATCTCGTCTCGCTTCATGATGAGCCTGCAATATTTCCATTTGAGGTGCTAGCACTCATTGCCTCCCAGTTATGAAATTTTCTCTTCTTTATTGAGATTGATGGGTCTAATCTGTTTTTTGCAAGGCCGTTTGGCACATTGTGATTAACAAGAGAATCGACCGAAAATGGAAACTCTACGCACTTTCAATTCACCCAAAAAAACTTTTGCAGTAGTGGCATCCACTATTGCACTTATCTTCACCCTCTTTCCCACTTCGGCTGGCGCAGCAGAAACGGCGCTGAACATGGGAAGCGCTGCAACTTATGGTGTTCTCGCGAGTTCAACAATCACCAATGCAACTGCCAGCACCGTTTCTGGCACTGCTGGCGGAGATGTTGGCGTTGGAGGTGGCACTGCACCCACCGGTGTCATTACTTATTCAGGCTCGCAAGTTCTGGGCTTAGCATCTCTGACCGCGCTTACGGCTGCTGGCTCGGCACTTGCCGATAACCATGCCGGCACCGCACAAGGAGTACAACTTGGCGGACTCACCCTCCCTGCTGGCGCTTACACCGGCGGAACTTTCGAGAATAATGGAATTCTCACCTTGGACGGCGGAGGAAATTCCAGCGCTGTCTTCATCTTCCGTTCTGCAAGCACAGTGGTCACAGGCGTGAACAGTTCAGTGGCACTTATTAATGGCGCACAAGCCTGTAACGTCTTTTGGCAGGTAGGTAGTTCTGCCACATTAGGCGTTGGTTCAACTATGGCAGGCCATGTAATTGCACAAGCATCTATTAGTACCGGTGCTTCGACGATAGTTAATGGCCAGCTCATTGCCGTGACCGCTGCAGTAACGTTAGGCGGAACGACAATTATTAATAACAGTTGTACAACTCCAGTTACTCCGGTGGCTCCTGTTGCTACCGTTGCTCCTACAACAATCACCCCAGTCGCTACGGCGGTGGCAGCAGATCCTGCCACTCTCCACGTGATCAAGTTGGTTGTAAATACTCATGGCCGAAGTTCAGTCGCATCTTCCTTTTTGATCCTAGTCAAAAGAGGAAATGTCGATGTCACCGGACCTCAACCTGGTATTGGTGGCGCTGGACGTACATACACACTTCCAGCTGGCACATATAGCCTCTCGGAGATTGCAGCTGATGGGTATCGAGGCGAGTGGAGCGGACCAATCACTTCTGGCGGTTCTATCACCCTAACTGCTGGCGAGAATGTCACAGTGACACGCACTAACTACGACATGAAAGCCTCCGGCTTTATTCCTACTCCCGTTGCAACACCAGATCCTGTTGTAACGAAAACTCCCCCACCAGTTACCAAGACAACAACCGGCGGAAAGCTCCCTAATACATCTACACCATGGAATAACCTCCTCCTTCTTGGTGGCGGCCTCCTAGTTGTAGGTGCCCTAGGTATCAAAGCCCGCAAGGTTTTGGTTAAGTAACTAGATTCCTGCCAACCCCATGAAGCTTCGCGTTTTCCGGCGCTTAGTAGCAGCCCTTTCCATCACTTCAGTGATGGTGGGAATTGCGATCATGGGGTTTTCAGGTTTTCAGATCTATCAGTCACGCCAAATGACAGGAGTTTCGCTTCTTCCCTCAGCGGAAAAGAGTTGGGCGCATAACAGGACGCAGAACGTAAACTCAATTTCTAATCCTTTACCTGGTTCTTTTATCGGAACGATTTCTATTCCCTCGATTGGTAAGTCCGTCAATATCTTTCAAGGAACTGATAACTCAGAACTAGCAAAGGGCGTAGGACACTTCATCCAAAGTGTGATGCCGGGGATTGCCGATAACTCTGTAATTGCCGGCCATAGAGATACTGTCTTTTCGCACTTGGGAAAGGTCAAGATAGGCGATTCGATCCTCATCACAACTGAATCTGGAAAGTTCACGTACCTGGTCAACAGAATTCGAATTGTTGATAAGAACGATCGAACTGTCATCGTTCCCACAACTTCCGCGCAGCTCACCTTATCGACCTGCTATCCATTTATTTACTTCGGTAGTGCACCACGGCGCTATATCGTTATTGCTCGTCTTGTTTCAAATAGTGATAATCTCTAATTAAGATTTATTCCAATCCGGAGTTCGCTTCATATAATCGAAGGCCTCAGCCTCAAATTGCGGGAAAGGCATTCCTAGGAATTTTTCAGGTTCGAAAATGCCTGTTTTGTGGGCTTCAACACTAAAGGCCAAGGTCTCCTTAAATCCATACTTAGCAACCCAATATCGCATTACGTTAACTCCCACCGCGGGAGCACACACTCGGCCATTAAATGTTCCCGTTTGAGACGCGGTCATTGAGAGATCAGCTAGCGTGACATTCTTGCAATCACGCATCATCCAAGTTTGAGGTTTCCAAGTTGAGCCTCCCAAACTGTCTATATATTCAGCAACTACAGTTTTTAATCCTCGGACAAACCACGCTGGAAGATCATTATGTTCGCCGGAGAAGTATCCGATCGGACCGTAACCCAAATCGCTGCCAAAACCCGTAACAATTTTTGTGGGATCGGGTGGATCAATAGGCAGGATTTGTACCGGCGTCGTTGAGTAGCAACTCAAACTTGCCCATGTGTAAGGAGCGCTTTGTGAGCGAATCCATTTGGTATCAAAACAAGTTGGGAATTTTGCATCAGCTTGATCAGCGAGCCACGCAGTTCTTGCACTTATTAGTAACACAGGTGGATACTTCAGTTGGAGTAATGGCTGCGCTAATGCAACTTTCCTCAAGATTAAATCTGCACTCTCTACGTATTGTTTAGCTAAATCTGGCGGAACTGCAGGATCTATTACATATGTACCGATCAATTTGGGATCAGCCTCAGCTAATGAAACTTTTGGAAGTATTGCATTCATTGCCTGATTTACCGAAGTAAGTATCGGATCGACGGCAGGAGGTTGCGACGAACTCGAGGCTGGAGCTTTTTGAGGGGCGGCACCAGCCGGCATTACCACCCGTTTCCACATTAATTTTTTCCCGATACCTTGGCATTTATAGGTCACGGTGGAAACTTTTTTAATTTCGTTAACCTTTGCGCATTTAAGATTTTCAATTCCTGACGCCCAAGATGTAGGTGCAAGGGCCAGGCCACCAACAAGGGCTATCGAAACTAAGGAAATTCGTAGGCGCATCCCACAAGGGTTCCAGTTATTACTACAAAAACAAGTGTCCCAGGCCGGAGTTGAACCGGCGACCTACCGCTTAGGAGGCGGTTGCTCTATCCACTGAGCTACTGAGACTTATGAGACTTGTGAGCCTTGAGTTTAATGCAGGCTGGCTTTCGTGATGTGCGCGCGAGAATGGAGCGCTAATCATGGTCAAACACCAGATATTCACAGCCTCATACGTGGGAATTAACCCTGCATCAGGTGGTCGCTGACTTAGAATTGGCTTATTCAATCTGACAGGGATTTGTTGGAGATATTTTCGGAGGTAATTCGTGATTAAGAAGATTTCAGCTCTCACAGTAGTGGGCGCAGTGGCAACTGCACTCCTCGTAGCCGTTGCCGCGCCATCACAGGCAGCAGCAGCTCCAAAGGCAAATGGGGCTTGCGCCACTCTCGGCGCTAAGGCAACCATCAAGAAGGTCGCATTCACTTGCGCCCAGAATCCACTCGTCACTACAAAGCAGAGCGTCTGGGTTTCAGCAGCTTGCACCACTGCAAATAAGAGCTTCACTGCAGCACTCAAGCAGCGCGATAGCCTCACTGCATCATTCAACAATGCAATCTCAAAGATCAACGACGCAATCACTATTAACTCCACTGATGCAGTTACTTGGCAAGCCAAGGTCGATAAGTACAACGCGACTCTCAATGCCTACATGGCATCCCATCCGAACGTTGCAACAACTGGCTCAGCAAGTGATCAGAAGGCTGTCATCACAATGAAGTCGGCTATCGCTTCACTCGTCGCAGAAGTTGCTCGCTTGAACACGCGCGTTACTTCACTCAAGGCTCAGCTCACCTCAACTCAAGATTCACAGGGTGCACTCATTCAGTCTGCCGCCGATAACGTGGCATCACTCAAGACTCAGCTCTCAGCAATCTGCAAATCAGGTCTCTAAGAGTTAGAAATATCGCTCGGAGGTAACTCTCCGAAGAAGCCCTCGCCTTCACTGGCGGGGGCTTTTTCAATCTCACGAGAACCTGACGTTCGCTCTACGATCTCCTAACGATTGGGGATTGTGCTGGGCAGTAGCGCCGATACAAATTAGCCTCGAACAGTGAAGTCACAGAGAGAGTGCCGACCGCATCTGCGGATACGCCGACTCTTACCTGGTTTACTCGCTTTGCATGTTCTACTCAAGATACTTATCCCACAGCCCACTTTGGCCATTGATCTCATTCTCTTTAACACCGTGAGTTTCTTGGCGGCGATATTTATTTTTCACTCTCCTTCATTGAACGATCGTTGGGGGCGAATCATTTTGGGCGCCGCCATTACGTTATGGAGCGCCGGTTCATTTATTTCGACGTGGAACTCCTTCTTCACTTTCCAGATCTTCCCCAGCCTTATTGATCTCTCGTATTCACTCTTCTATCCATGCGCACTATTTGCGCTCGTTCGGTTGCTCGCAAGCCCCGACGATGAAGGTCAAGGAGATCGAGTTTCACTGCTAGAAACGCTGATTTTTACCTTGGGAAGTTCGAGTGTATTGGCAGCTCTACTGCTGCACTTTGCTGAGAAATACTTTGAAGGCAGCACGTTCTCGATCTATCTCTCCATTCTCTATCCCGTCGGAGATGTACTCCTGCTCGTTATGGCGATGACAATGGCGCTGGTCAGCAGATCAGGGGGTCGCACGATCCTCTTCACCAGCGGCGCATCGATCTTTGCCATCTGCGATATCTACTTCCTCATTCTCTCGGCTCTCGGTCGATACTCTTTTACTTCACTCACCGATGACGGTTGGTTGCTCGGGATTGTTCTGATTTCCGATTCCCTATGGCGACCACACACTTCGGCGCGCAAATCCGATAACGCCACAGCGATAGCTGCTGAAATCGCTCTACTGGCAGCGGCACTGCTGCTTTTGCTCTCGGCCCTTCGCCCCAACTATTTTCCTGGATTCGTTTTAATTCCTGCCTTCATCACCATCGGATTGGCCTTTCTTAAACTCTCCATCGCTCTGCGCCAAACCAGAAAGCTAGATGAAGATCGTGAACTAGCGCGGATTGATGAACTTACTGGACTCGCAAATCGCAGAAGGTTTCTCGCAGAGCTCGAACTCTTCCGTCGCAAAGAAGGAACTCTGCTTCTTCTAGATCTCAATGGATTCAAAATCGTCAACGACCGATATGGCCACCACGTCGGCGACCGAGTTCTTCGCAGCGTCGCTGATCGATTTGTGAAAGTGCTTCCCGCCAAGACTTTGCTTGCTCGTCTTGGCGGCGATGAATTTGGAGTACTTGTTTATGGCTCACCAGACTTTGGTAATGAATGCGCTGCCGCTCTTCGAGCAACTCTCACCTATCCAGTTCGCGATGGCGACGTGGTTGTGCATCTTGGTGTAGCGATCGGGGTGGTGCCGAATGATCAGGACGAGAATTCCATTGAAGAATTAATGCGCCGGGCCGATGGTGCGATGTATCGCGAGAAGCGAAGTGGGATTGCCAATTACCTTCCCGCTACGGCTTCTTTTCAGCCTTGATCTCTTGCAAGCGAGCGAGTGATTCCAGCCGCTCAGTGGCATGGTCCACGGTCCGTTCTGGGTATCCCTGGGAATAGCCATCGAGATAGAGCCAAGGTTCGTGAATTTCACTGGCGCCCAAGTGGGCTAATTCTGGAACATATTTGCGAATGTAATCGCCATTGGGATCAAAGCGCTTTCCCTGTTCAATCGGATTAAAGACGCGGTAATACGGCGAGGCATCAGTGCCAGTTCCGGCAGTCCACTGCCAGCCATGGGAATTGGATGCCATATCAAAATCAACGAGATGTTCCATAAAGAAGTCAGCTCCGAGCTGCCACTCCAGGTGCAAATCTTTAACTAAGAAAGATGCAACGACCATGCGGGTGCGATTGTGCATCCAGCCTTCGTTAAGCAATTGGCGAATGGCTGCGTCAACAAATGGATAACCTGTGCGGCCTTCACACCAGGCCTTAAATTTTTCCCCGGGCTCGTCATAGCGCATCGCCTTAAAGGCAGGTGCGTAATAATCTTTATCCGTATGCGGATTATGGTGAAGCACATCTGCGTAGAACTCGCGCCAAGCAAGCTCTTTGCGGAAAACGTCTTGCGCAATAGTTTCACCAAGTTCAGCAAGCAAAGTGCGCGGATGAATTTCGCCCCACTTCAAATGTTCGCTCAATCGACTGGTGCCATCAATGCCGGCCATATTTCGGGTCTCGTCATATTGCGCAAGTGTGGTCTTCTGAAACTTCTTCCACCGTTCTAGCGCCGCAGCTTCACCTGCGCGATTGAGAGTGACTCCATCAGGGGCTTTCCAATCAGGAAAATTGCGATCATCTGGACCAGGGGTTGCGGCAAGAATTTTCTTGGGGCGTGGTGCTGGCTTGCGCCAACCATGGGCGCACCATGCTTTATAGAAAGGTGTGTAGACCTTGTAAGGAGTGCCATCGCTGGGTTTGCGCACCCGACCTGGCGCCACTGCATACGGCGAACCGCTGCGAACTAATGTGATGCCTGCTGCTTCTATCCGTGCGTCGCGAGCTACACCGTATGGTTCGAAATCTTCTGAGATATGAACTTCAGATGCGCCATAGCGATCCATCAATTCCTTCAGGACATCTTCCTGCTTGCCGATTTTTACGTGTAAGCAATTGCCGAGTGACTCATCGAGAGCGCGAATCGACTGCACCATATACGCCAATCGCTTGGCACCGGCACGAGCATTGAGTGCTGGATCAATAATGAAGACCGGAACAATTTCATCACCGGCTGCCGCCTCGATCGCAGCGTTCAGCGCTGGATGATCACCAAGCCGAAGGTCACGGCGAAACCACATAATGGTGCGCATTAGGCCCCCTGCTTAATCGTGAAGCGAATTAGGTACGAACTAATTAATTATGGAGCGACTCGACCGAAGCATCCCAGCCCTTAACATCTTGTGGCTTGCGAGGGCCATGTCCGATGTAGCGAGCAGAAGGACGGATGATGCGTCCAGTGCGCTTTTGTTCGAGGATATGTGCTGACCAGCCCGCAGTACGAGCAGCAGTAAACATCGATGTGAAGAGATGTGCTGGAACTTCAGCGAAGTCGAGCACGATTGCTGCCCAGAACTCTACGTTTGTTTCGAGCACGCGTTCAGGGTGACGCTCGTGAAGTTCAGCGAGCGCAGCCTTCTCCAGTGCAACCGCAACTTCATATCGAGGAGCACCGAGCTCTTGCGCAATGCGGCGAAGCGTGCGAGCGCGTGGATCTTCTGCGCGATAGACGCGGTGACCAAAGCCCATAAGGCGTTCGCCGCGATCCATGATGCCCTTGACGTATGCACGAGCATCGCCGGACTTCTCTACTTCAGCAATCATGCCGAGTACGCGTGATGGGGCGCCACCGTGTAGTGGGCCAGACATTGCGCCGATCGCACCTGAGATTGAAGCTGCGACATCTGCGCCCGTTGATGCAATAACGCGAGAGGTAAAGGTCGATGCATTCATACCGTGCTCGGCAGCAGAAACGAAGTAAGCGTCCACAGCACGAACATGCTTAGGATCTGGCTCTCCGCGCCAGCGAATCATCATGCGCTCAACAACAGTG
>CAIQXR010000248.1 GCA_903875815.1 uncultured Actinomycetes bacterium | reverse complement strand
CACGAAGTAGGAGTGCCGTTGATCGTGGATAACACCGTGGCAACACCATTCTTAATTCGCCCCATCGAACATGGCGCCGATGTTGTTGTTCACTCCGCAACAAAATTCTTATCCGGCCATGGCAATGCTGTAGTCGGTGCGATCGTTGATTCCGGCAATTTTGACTTTGCTAAGCAGGCAGCAAAGTTCCCTGGTTTTAATGAGCCAGACCCTAGCTATCACGGCTTGGTCTACGCGCAGGCCCTCGGTGTCGGATCGGCCTTTGGTGCCAACCTCTCCTATATCTTTAAAATCCGCCTGACATTGCTTCGCGATACCGGCGCTGCTGTAAGCCCATTCAACGCCTGGCTCTTGGCGCAAGGACTGGAGACATTGTCGCTTCGCATCGAACGCCACGTCTCTAATGCCCAAGCATTGGCTAAGTGGCTTGAGGCCCACCCACAGGTAGAGAAAGTGAACTACGCATCGCTTCCGTCATCGCAGTGGCATGCACTCGCTCAGAAGTATGCGCCACAGGGCAGTGGTTCAGTGCTCTCCTTTGAAATCAAGGGCGGTATTGAAGCAGGTAAGAAGTTCGTCGAAGGGCTCGTCCTTCACTCCCATGTCGCTAATATCGGAGATGTGCGTTCCCTCGTCATTCACCCAGCCTCGACCACTCACTCACAATTGAGTGAGCAGGAGCAATTAACTGCGGGCGTGACGCCTGGCTTAATTCGTCTCTCTGTCGGGCTAGAAAATATCGATGACATTAAGGCCGATATCGAAGGTGGTTTTGCTGCCGCTAAATAGCGATCAGCAACGACGAGATGAGAACCCCTAATTCGGATCACTGTATTACCGGTGCCTGGCTGGAGAGCCATGCACCGGGTGATCGCCTGTTTCATAACATTGGGGATCTCGAACTCGAATCAGGAGAAATCCTGCCTAACATCACCATCGCTTATCAAACATGGGGAACTCTTAACGAGAGTCGCGATAATGCAATTCTCGTAAACCATGCAATGACTGGTTGGTCTGATGTCCCAGGGTGGTGGCCGTCAATCGTCGGCCCGGGACTTCCTTTGGATTCAGATAAATATTTCATCATCTGTCCTAATGTGATCGGCGGCTGCCAAGGCAGTACCGGCCCATCATCTTTAGCGCCAGACGGTAAGCGATGGGGGTCTAGGTTCCCATCGGTAAATATTCGCGACATGGTGGCCGCGGAGTTTGCTCTCACCGAGCAGCTCGGAATTAAGAAATATGTTTTGGCAGTAGGTCCATCACTGGGGGGAATGCGCGCACTGGAATGGGCGATCCAACATCCCGATCGCGTTGATGCTATCTGCACCATCGGATCTTCGGCCGTAGCAACGGGTGATCAAATCGGTGTGGCGTCGATTCAAATCAGAGCGATTAAAGTTGATGAAGATTTTTATGGCGGGGATTACTACGACAAAGAGCATGGTCCACTCGAAGGCATGGGCATAGCCCGCCGAATCGCACATCTGACCTATCGGACAGAGACTGAGATGGATGTTCGCTTTGGCCGCGAGCTCCAAGGCGATGACACAGGTCGCTACGCCGTGGAGTCATATTTGGATCATCAGGCCGATAAATTGGCGAAACGTTTTGATGCCAATACCTACATCGTCCTCACTGAAGCCATGAACTCGCACGATGTCGGGCGCAGTCGAGGGGGAGTGGCGGCAGCCCTTGCCACCATCACCATCCCAGTAGTCGTGATTTCCATCGATTCTGATCGCCTCTTCTGGCCACGCCTGCAAGAGGAGATTGTGGAATTGACCCCAACGGCCGAGCCGCTAGTCACGATTTCATCGCCCTTTGGCCATGATGGCTTCCTCATTGAGGTGGAAGAGGTCGGAAAGACCCTGCGCCGAGCGTTAGAAATTGGCCTGGAGCGCCGCACTAAGAAGTAGAAGCTCCGCTATCGATCTGAAGTCGAGGGTTTGTGGTGGTCTTTGAGCATTATTTGAACACAAGTGGAGTGTTTGGATGTGCAAAGTAGCCTGTGGACAAATTATAATATAGCCAAGCAAGTTTCCCTGGTCCGAAGATAGGCCAGACAAACCAAAGGATGTTCTGTGGCTGGAATTAGTGCGCCCAAAAATGGCGGCAAGGCAGTGAAGAAGGTCGCAGCAAAGCCTGTGGCAAAGAAAACTGCTGTGAAAAAAGTTGCTGCTAAAAAAGCAGTTGCTAAGAAAGCTCCAGCAAAGAAGGCCGTTGCTAAAAAGGCATCTACAGGTCCACGTCGTTTTCCAACCAAAGCAGAACTCGAAGCTCTGAAAGCTGCGCGCGAAGCAGAAGAAGCTGCCAAGGCCGCGAAGAAAGCTGCTGGTCGCAAACTCTTTCCTACCAAAGCGGAACTCGAAGCACGTCGCTTAGTCGAACTCGGCCAGAGCGCACCTGCTGCCGCCTCTTCACAAAAAGGTGGCAAAGCTATCGTCACCAAAATTGATGGCGAAGAAGTTGAACTTGAAGAGATCGAACTCGAAGATGTTGAGTCACTGATCGAAGAAGTAAAAGAGATTATTGAAGAAGAGAAAGAATCTGAAATTCGCGTTGTCAACGTGGCCGAGGAATCGACTAACGAAGAGAATGCCTTTACGATCAAAGACTCTGAAGAAGATGACGCTCCAGCGCAGACCGTTCTGACTGCTGGTGCGACTGCTGACCCTGTTAAGGATTACCTCAAATTAATCGGCCGAGTGCCGCTTCTCAATGCTGAGCTCGAAGTAAAGCTCTCGTTGGAAGTAGAAGCAGGTCTCTTTGCGGAAGAACTCCTCGCCAACGAAAAGAAGCTCGACAAGAAGTACAAGCGCGAACTCGAGCAGATCGTTCTTATTGGAAAGCGCGCCAAGAATCACTTGCTCGAAGCAAACCTTCGTCTCGTTGTATCGCTTGCAAAGCGCTACACCGGTCGCGGCATGCTCTTCCTTGACCTCATCCAAGAAGGTAACTTGGGCTTGATCCGCGCCGTAGAGAAGTTCGACTACACCAAGGGTTACAAGTTCTCGACTTACGCCACGTGGTGGATCCGTCAGGCGATTACTCGTGCAATGGCAGACCAGGCACGCACGATTCGTATTCCGGTCCACATGGTTGAAGTCATTAACAAGCTTGCTCGCGTTCAGCGCCAAATGCTTCAGGATCTCGGTCGCGAACCGACCCCAGAAGAGCTTGCTAAAGAACTCGACATGACTCCTGAGAAAGTTGTCGAAGTGCAGAAATATGGCCGCGAACCAATCTCACTTCACACACCACTCGGTGAAGAAGGCGACTCCGAATTTGGTGATTTGATTGAAGACTCTGAGGCCATCGTTCCGGCCGATGCGGTCTCATTCACTCTCCTCCAAGAGCAGCTTCACTCAGTT
>CAIQXR010000247.1 GCA_903875815.1 uncultured Actinomycetes bacterium | reverse complement strand
GACTATGAATGTCGGGTGTTGAGGTGAAGATGATCGAAACGATCTCCTCGAGGTCAAGGGAATTGGCCGCGATCATCGCCTCAAGGAGTTCGACGACAGCCTCACCCATTTCGGCTGAGGAATCTGCCGATAAGGTAGTCGCCCCACGGATAGCTCGAACGCTCATGATCAAAGGGTACCTTCCGCCTGCAATATGGCGAATGTTATTAAAGCGTTTCGTAGGCTTCTATATTTGTTGACTAAACGATTTTTAAGAATGTCGACATGATTGAGAAGGCTCGACCGTCCTAATTCATAAAGTCGACTTGATGATTTTAAGAGAGGATATGAGCGCGAATTTATCGACAAATAGACTGAATTGACGAACAATAAATATCGATAAAACCTTATAGATGCTTTCAACATTTTTATTTATCGCTTTAAATCTAAAACAGTAAATAGGTTATTAATCTCTACCTCGCCAAGTACCCGCCAACGGCCCACAGCGGTCTCTCCTAGCGAGAGCGGTCCGAAGTCGGTGCGAATCAGCCGGATGACTTCCGCACCAAGAGCATCGAACATCCGGCGAACAATATGGAAGCGTCCTTCGTGAATGGAGATCTCAATCCAGTGGTGTTTGGGCGAGATGCTTCGTAGCAACTTGATCTCCAAAGCTCTCGCAAGTCCGTCCTCAAGTTCAACGCCCTTCACGAGCGACTTTTCCTCATCGCGGCCAAAGGCCCCTTCCACTTCAACAAGGTACTTCTTCACCATTCCATAGGATGGGTGGGTTGCTCGGTGCGCCAAATTTCCATCATTAGAGAGAAGGATTAAGCCCTCACTCTCCCGGTCGAGACGACCCACGTGAAAAAGTCGTTCATTTCGATTAGTGAAGTAATCCCCCAAGTTGGGGCGGCCTTCCGGGTCTGACATGGTGGAAATTACGCCGGCCGGCTTATTAAAAACAAGATAAACCTTAGATTGCGAGCGTGAAATTGGCTCACCATCAACCTCAACTTGAGAGATTTCTGGATCTACCTTACTCCCTAATTCCGTGATTTGAACCCCGTCAACGCTCACGCGACCTTGGGTGATTAACTCTTCACTTCCACGGCGGCTAGCAATGCCCGCGTCGGCAAGTACTTTTTGAAGGCGAATGAGCGCCATATTTAATCTCTTTCATCAATCGCTTTATCCAGATGGATGGAGCGGGAGAGATAAGGGTACTACTCCGTGAGCGAAGATAAAACCTCGTCGAGCCCCTCGACATCCGGCAAGAATGGAGCAAGGGCTGGGAGATCATCTACCTGATTGAGACCGAGCTTTTCCAGGAAGAAGGAGGTGGTCTTATACAGAATTGCACCTGACTCCCCTTCTACGCCTGCCTCTTCGACCAGACCGCGTGTAATAAGAGTCTTCATAACTGCCTCGACGTTTACGCCACGGATTGCCGATACTCGCGCGCGCGATACGGGCTGGCGATAGGCAATAACGGCTAAGGTTTCGAGCGCAGCCTGCGTGAGACGCGATTGCTGCCCATCAAGGACGAACTTCTCGACGACCGCAGAAAGGTCTGGGTGGCTATAAAAACGCCAGCCGTTCGCCACTTGGCGCAATTCGAATCCCCGACCTTGCTCCGAATACTCCGAAACCAGCTCGGCCAACGCCGCGACGACCGCCTCGGTGGGAAATTCAGTGATTTGGGCGAGGATGATCTCGGTAACCGGTTCATCAACGACCATGAGGATCGCTTCAAGCGATCTCTTAAGTTCAGAATTAGACATTTTCTCCCTCAATTGTCTCGTTCTCAGGTACTACTGGTGGGACATCAAATTCATCGGAGACTTCAATTTCGCCATCTTGGCTGCCTACCCATGAAATATGCAGTTCTCCCAAAGCGATGACCTGCTCGAACCGGAGGACTCCCTCGCGGTAGAGCTCAAGAAGGGCCAGGAATCTAGCAACAACAACTAAAGTCGAATCAGCATCGCTGATGAGTCCGCGGAAAGTCGAACTTTGGGAGCGTCGAAGGTGCTCCACAATTCGGACCGCTTCTTCCGTAACGCTCACCAATGGTCGGTGGATATGCTCAATAGTTACGGTGGGAACCGTCTTTGGCGATAGAACTCGTTGGGCGATGGCGGCAAAACGATCTGGCCCCACTCCAATGAGGACTTCGGGCAGAAGTTGGGTCAAATGTCCTTCTAGGGCCACCACGCGGGCAAAGGATTTATCCTCGCGGCCGATACGCTCAGCAAAGATCGCCGCGATCTGCTTGAAAGCTCGGTATTGAAGAAGGCGGGCGAAGAGAAGGTCTCGCGCCTCGAGCAGAGCCAAGTCGCCCTCATCCTCGATCTCGCCGGATGGGAGCAATCTGGCCGCCTTGAGGTCCAAGAGGGTTGCTGCGACCACAAGGAACTCCGTGGTCTGGTCGAGATCCCAACCCTCTTCCGAGCCCTCTAGGGAACGGATATAGGCGATAAATTCATCGGTTACGGCGCCTAGGGCCACCTCGGTGACATCCATTTTGTGGCGAGCAATGAGCTGGAGAAGTAGGTCAAAAGGGCCTTCAAAATTGGCTAAGTGAACGGAGAATCCGGGCGCAGAAGGGCCGGTTACCTCCGTGGCTACAGCCTCAGCAGCGACATCTTGCGTCGCTTGCGGCATAGCCTGGTTGATCTCACTCACTGGCTCAAAGTAGTCGATTCAGAGGAGTTTGCGCACCTTTCGCGCGCGGGCTAGATTCCCGTTATGGCAAATGTGAATTCACAGGTATCTCGCTTAGACGCTAAGTCGACAAATGGCGGGGAAGATATCTCCAGCACCTCAGCGGTGCTCGGACATAAGGCACTTGAATTTCCCGACGTAACAAAAGGCCCTGGTGAAGGTGCTGCCAAGGTTATCTCTGTCGTTAACCAAAAAGGTGGCGTGGGTAAGACAACTACCACCATTAACTTAGGTGCAGCCCTCGCCGAACTAGGGCGACGTGTCCTGTTGATCGATTTCGATTCACAAGCATCAATGACTACAGGTCTCGGTATTAAGCCCGCTCAGATCAAAGAGCAATACGGTTCGATCTGGTACCTCCTCAATGATTCATCTGCCAATCCTGCAGATTTCATCGTTAAATCAAATGTTCCCGGCCTTGATTTCATTCGAGGACATGCCGACTTAGCAGCGGCTGAAGCGGCCTTCGTTACTGAGATAGCTAAAGAACATAAGCTCCGCAAAATCTTGGCACCACTTCTCAATACCTATGACGATATTTTGATCGACTGTTCGCCATCGCTTGGCACTTTGACTATCAATGCACTCACAGCCTCAACTGGCGTACTAATTCCAATGGAGTGCGAGTATTTCGCCGTTCTCGGACTTGGACTCGTCAAGACAACGATCGATAAAATTCGCGAAAATACCAACCCCTCCCTCGAGGTCTACGGAATTTTGGCAACCATGTTTGACCGCAAAACCGCGCATAGCCGCGAAGTTCTTGAATTGATCTATAACGAATTCCCTAAGGAATTGCTCGACACGATCATCTCCCGAACCGTTCGATTCTCTGAATCCACTGTCAAGGGTGAGCCGATCACGACTTATGCCAGCACTTCTCCCGGCGCGATCTCCTATCGTCGCCTGGCCCGTGAATTAATCTCTCGAGGAGGATCTAAATGAGTCGTCGCGTAACACTTCCTGGTGCTGATGAATTATTCCGTCAGACCACCACGCTCGCCGCTGTTCCTACACCAACCTCGATCGAAGCTGAAGAGATTTCGACACCAGTAACTACCCCAAATGCGACCAATAAGAAGGCGGTTCGCACTACTGCCCGCCGTCGCGTTAACACCTTTGATCGCTCCCCCAGTGGTCGCGAACGACATGACGAGAAGATCACGGTCTATCTCTCACCAGAAGAGCTTTATGATCTTGAGCAGGCTCGACTCGCACTTCGTGGCGATCTTGGATTAGCCGTCGACCGTGGTCGTATTGTTCGCGAATCACTCGCCATCATCATCGCCGACCTAGAAACCAAGGGTGATCAAAGCATTATCGCTCGTCGCCTTCGCGGTCGGTAAGCCTTTCCTTCTTCAGCAACTAATGTGCACGCGGGTGCGCGCTTGAATAGCTCTCGCGAAGTTTATCGATGGTGACAAGCGTGTAAATCTGCGTTGTCGTTACCGATGAATGACCAAGCAACTCTTGCACCACTCGAATATCTGCTCCCCCGTCTAATAAATGGGTTGCAAAGGAATGTCGAAGTGAATGTGGAGAAAGTTCTTTCCCGATCTTTGAGCGTTCGGCAACATTGCTCACCAATTGCCACGCGCTCTGTCTGGTGAGTTTTCCGCCTCGTTGATTGAGAAAAAGCGCATCCACGCGAGATTTACCCACCAAAGTAGGACGCAATCGCACCAAATATTGTTCCAAGGCGCGTTTGGCGAACGTTCCAATAGGGACGATACGTTGCTTATTTCCCTTACCAGTCAGTCGAACCGTCATCGCGTTCTCGATCGTGGCCAAATCTGAGAGCGTGAGATCGATGATCTCCGAAACACGCGCACCTGTTGAATAGAGAATTTCCAGAAGTGCGCGATCACGCAGGGAAAGAAGATCGCCATCTACTTCGGCAGACTCCATCAAACTATTGATCTCATCTACCGTGAGCGCTTTCGGTAAACGCTTGGGAATTTTAGGCGGGTGAAAATCCTTGGCAGGGTTGATGATCTTCTTCTCTTTGGAGTAGAAGAGGTAGAAATTGCGAACCCCGACAACGGCGCGCGCTATCGATGCCTCAGACAAACCTTGTGCCCGAAGGTGAGCGGAGAAGCTAGCAAGATCATCTGAAGAAACATCCGCAATGCCGCGATTAATTGAACGAAGGTATTGCGCGTACTTATCCAAATCCCGTCGGTAGGCAGCGCTGGTATTCTTCGAAAGGCCACGCTCGACTGAAATGTAAGTCAGGTAGTCGCGAAATTCGCTCTCGATGAGAGTCTCCATAATCGCTCCTTGTTTACGACAATTAACCCTTGCGAGCGATTGCAGCCGATATGAGACCCAGGAATAAAGGATGCGGATCGGTAGGACGTGACCGAAGTTCCGGGTGCGCCTGCGTCCCTACATAGTAGGGATGCGCTTCACGTGGTAACTCGACATATTCCACCAAGTGTCCGTCGGGTGATAACCCAGAGAACTGAAGTCCAGCTGCCGCGATGGCTTCCCGATATTTATTATTTACTTCATATCGATGGCGGTGACGTTCAGAGATCTCACTCGCACCGTATACCTCAGCGACAATTGAGCCCTTGGCTAGATGAGCCAAGTAAAGCCCGAGACGCATCGTTCCGCCGAGATCACCTTCACCGGAAACAAAGCCTTCTTGATCGGCCATCGTGGATATAACTGGATGAGCGGTCTCCGGATCAAATTCAGCAGAACTCGCTCCAGCAATTCCTGCCATATTCCGAGCTGCTTCAATAACCATGCATTGCAGTCCAAGACAGAGACCGAGAGTAGGAATTTTGTTTTCTCGAGCGAAAGTCAATGCACCTAACTTGCCCTCGATACCTCGAACGCCGAATCCGCCAGGTACGCATATTGCATCCACATCACCCAATTGCTCGGCGGCGCCAGAAGGGCTCTCGCAGAGGTCAGAAGGTACCCATTTGATATTTACTTTGGCGTTATTTCCAAAGCCTCCAGCGCGAAGCGCCTCGGTGACCGAAAGGTAGGCATCCGGCAAATCAACATATTTACCGACTAAGGCAACGGAAATCTGATGCTTTGGGTGATGCACCTTTTCTAGGAGCTCTTCCCAATCTCCCCAGACGACATCTCCCCCAGGTAACGAGAGGCGGCGCATGACATATCCATCCAACCCTTCAGCGTGAAGTACTTTAGGGATGTCATAAATAGACGGTGCGTCAACCGCAGCCACAACAGCTTCCAAATCAACATCACACATTGATGAGATCTTGCGCTTAATTCCTTCAGGAATCTCACGATCAGAGCGAATAACCACTGCGTCTGGAGCAATACCGATGGAACGAAGCGCAGCGATCGAGTGCTGAGTCGGCTTGGTCTTTAGTTCTCCGGACGGCCCGATGTAGGGAACAAGTGAGACGTGGAGATAGAAAACATTTTCTCGGCCAACATCCTGGCGAATCTGTCGAGCTGCTTCTAGGAAAGGTTGCGATTCAATATCGCCGACCGTTCCACCGACTTCAGTAATGACTAAATCAATATCTGGTCCCGCCATGGAACGAATTCGTTCCTTAATTTCATTGGTGATGTGTGGAATCACCTGAACTGTGTCACCTAAATATTCTCCCCGGCGCTCCTTGGCAATGACATTGGAATAGACCTGGCCGGTGGTCACGTTCGCTGACCCGTGGAGATTGCGGTTCAAGAATCGTTCATAGTGCCCGATATCAAGATCGGTCTCAGCGCCATCATCAGTCACGAAAACTTCACCGTGCTGGAAGGGGTTCATCGTTCCTGGGTCTACATTGAGATAGGGATCGAGTTTTTGCATAGTTACTCGAACGCCTCGCGCCGTTAATAGCCGGCCCAGACTTGAGGCAGTGAGCCCTTTACCTAGGCTGGAGGCGACGCCTCCAGTGACGA
The DNA here is from genome assembly GCA_903875815.1 of uncultured Actinomycetes bacterium. The sequence continues at coordinate 2,610 of CAIQXR010000247.1, read as the reverse complement.
ATAAATGCTTGGTCACATGAGAGGTGGTCATGGACCGCTAACTTATCACCGATTGGGCGACCATATTGAGCAATTCGGCGGCGTGTTCGCGGGCCGAGACTGACTCCTCTTGGCCAGAAAGTAGACGCGCAATCTCCACTGTCCGCTCCTCACCCGAAACGGCTCGAAGTCCGCTCTTTACAACAAGGCCATCCTCGCTCTTAGCAACAACCACATGAGTATCAGCCCACACCGCTACTTGAGCTAGGTGTGTGACCACGATGACTTGAGACTTTTTTGCCAATTGCGCCAACCGGCGACCGATCTCCACCGCGGCCTTTCCGCCAACCCCAGCATCGACTTCGTCGAAAATATATGTACCAATTGATTTAGCACCCGCCAGAACTACTTCGATTGCCAACATCACTCGAGACAGTTCGCCGCCACTCGCCGCCTTTCCGACCGGCAAGAGTGAACCTGCGCTGTGGGAGCGGAAGAGAATACGTACTTCATCTGCGCCCGATACTGAGTACGTAGAAACGGAATCAACTGATCCGGTCGACACTTCAAAGAGAACTTCTGCATGGGGCATGGAGAGGGCAGAAAGTTCTCCAGTTATCGATGCACTCAACTTCTCAGAAGCTTTGAGGCGACTCTGAGTAACCTGTATTCCAAACTCTTTGACCTGCTCGAAAATCGCACGAGACTCATTCTCCATTTCAGTGATGCGAGCATCCCCACCCTGTAGATCCTTGAGCCGGGCAGCAGTATCGGCACCCTCGGCGAGGAGGTTCTCATAAGACTCATTGCGGTCGCTACCTTTACCAAATTTCTTAAGTAGGGCTGTAATCTCGGATTTACGTTGCTGGAGGAATTCAAATCGAGAGGGATTGGCTTCGAGAGATGCTAAATAGCGAGAGAGTTCTGATGCGCTTTCTTGGACCGCATATTGAGCATCAAGATATCGATCAATAATGAGATCGAGTTCTGAATCCTTATCGCGGAGGGAATCAAGTGACTTTCGCGCCGATCCAAGGGCGTTGAGCGCTGAAAATTCCTCATCGCTCAAGCTGGTAAGTGCAGAGGTCACCTCTGCACTAATAGTCTCTACCGAACTGAGTCGTGAGATCTCATTCTCTACGTCAAACAATTCATTTTCCTGAGGCGAAACTTTCTCGAACTCCTTGGCAAATTCTTGAAGCGCAGCGATCTCTCGATCACGATCTGCGAGTGTTGCCTTCAATTCTTTAATCCGCTGTGCAAGTTCGATAAAAGCTCGATATCGCTCTTGATATTTCTGAAGCAGTTCTTGGTTATTGGCGAAACTATCTAATAGATCGCGAACTACAGCCGGTTTAGTTATACGGCCGGATGTCGATTGGCCGTGAATTTCGACCAATTCGCTTCCCAATTCTGCGATTGCCGTAGCGGTGCTCGGAAGGCCACCGAGTAATACCTTTGACTTGCCTTGATTAGTCACTTGGCGAGTAACAAGCAACTCCCCTGACTCAATCTCTGCTCCTAGTTCAGTAGCCATATCCTGCAATGACGAAGGCACGGAGAAGCGAGCACTCACCGATAAACGATCAGCGCCGTGACGAACAAAATCTGCATCTGATTTGGCACCAAGAATTAGTCCTAAGGCGGTGAGAACCATCGTCTTTCCCGCACCAGTTTCGCCTGTGAGGACGGTAAGCCCTGGCGCGAATTCAATCTCCGCCGATTCAATAACACCGAGGGATCGAATGCTTAACTCTGTGAGGGAACTACTTTCGCTCACCACGCCAGCCTTCAATCGGTAACTTGAATTTTGCAACTAACCGGTCAGTGAAGCCAGCTCCATCGATGTGAGCCAAGGAGACGCGAATCGGGTCACGCGAGATGGAGATGCGATCATTCGCTTGTAAAGAGAATCTACGCATGCTGTCCGCAGCCAATTCAGCACTCTCGGACTCGATGTCAACAACCACCGAAGAGGTAGGGGCAATGACCATCGGGCGCGAAAAAAGCGCATGAGCGGCAAGTGGCAATAGAACTAAGGCTTCGACCTCTGGCCAGAGCACTGGGCCACCTGCGGAAAATGCATAGGCAGTAGATCCGGTGGGAGTTGCAACAATCACGCCATCGCAGCCCCAACGTGAGAGCGGCCGGCCATCTACCTGAACGAACAATTCGACCATCTGTGCGTGGCTTTTTTCCAGAGTGATCTCATTCATGGCCCACCCACTCTCGACTACCTTGCCTGCGCGCTCGACTGTGTAGGCAAGGAGCAATCGTGACTCAATACTGTAATTTTTTTCGGAGATTGCCTGAACAATAGTCTCCACCGTCGGACGTATGACTTCTGCTAAAAATCCAACGTTGCCCATATTGATTCCGATGATGGGCGCATCCGTGCCCCGTGCCATCTCTCCGCCACGCAGAATCGTGCCGTCACCGCCTAGGACTACAACAAGTTCGACCGCAGAAGTATTGCCATACATTTCACTACCGGGCACGAGGAAGGGATTATTCGAATAGAGCGCAAAACCTTCAGCAATCAATGAATCCGCCAACGCGCGCGCCATTTCTGCTGCATCCACTCGAGTTGGGTGAACTGCTATAAGAATCGCACGACCAACGCCAGCACCT